>JBBSJX010000050.1:0-15255 GCA_038256825.1 Chitinophagales bacterium | reverse complement strand
GTTAACAGCCCGTAGCGGTCGCAGTGCGTTGGCGCATCGTTTCCAAAAAATTGGTTATTCGTACACACGCAACGATATTGATATTTTATACAAAAGTTTTTTAAAATTAGCAGATGCCAAAAAGGAAATAAAAGAAGAAGATTTAAGAGCGATGGCGCAGGAATATGGCGTACCACAACTTGTTTAAAATAAATTTTTGGTAACCGGCATTTGTTTTATAATGTAGCGGCCGTTGCGTCGCACTCTTGTACAGGATAACAAATGCATCAATACCAAAAACACTTTGATCATCTGGCTGAATAATGAGATACCGATAAAGTGATTGCGACGCAACGATGATGCTATGAAAAACTCAGCTGGTATAACAAATAAAAAAGAGGTCAGCATTTAACAAACCTCATTAAAAAAATAAAAAGACGAAGTAAAGTATACAACAAAATGGGAAAATCATTATTTGATAAAATCTGGGACAAGCACGTGGTAAAAACCATACCTAATGGCCCTTCGGTTGTATACATCGATAAACACTTTATTCACGAGGTTACCAGCCCGCAGGCATTTAGCGGAATTGAAAAGCGTGGGTTAAAAGTAGCACGCCCCAAACAGGTAGTTGCTACAGCCGATCATAATGTTCCTACTATAAATCAACACCTGCCTATTGCAGACCAGCTTTCACGTTTCCAGGTGCAAAAACTGGTTGAAAACTGCGCCAACCACCATATTGAGTTGTATGGTTTGGGCCATCCTTTCCAGGGCATCGTTCATATAATTGGTCCGGAGTTAGGCATAACACAACCTGGTCTTACCATTGTTTGTGGCGATAGTCATACATCTACCCACGGCGCATTTGGTGCTATTGCTTTTGGCATTGGTACCAGCGAGGTTGAGATGGTTTTTGCATCGCAATGTGTGCTGCAAACAAAGCCTAAAGCCATGCGGATTAACATTGAGGGCAAATTAAATCATGGCGTAGTTTCAAAGGATATCATCCTTTACATCATCGCGCAGATATCAGCCGCAGGAGCTACCGGTTATTTTGTTGAGTTTGCAGGATCGGTAATACGCAATTTATCCATGGAAGCCCGAATGACCATTTGTAATATGAGTATAGAAATGGGCGCACGTGGCGGTTTAATTGCACCAGACGAAACCACTTTTGAATACATAAAAGGCAGGGAGTTTGCACCCAAAGGTGCTGAATGGGATAAAAAATTAGCCCGGTGGAAACAATTGTTTTCGGATGATGATGCAATATTCCATCATGAATTAAATATTGATGCTGCTAATATTGAGCCCATGATTACCTGGGGAACTAACCCGGGCTTGGGTATAGCTATTAACGCCATAATACCCGTAACCGAAGTTATAGAAGATGAAAACGAAAAGAAAAACCTGGTAAAAGCTTTGAATTATATGGGACTGTCGTCGGGTAAGCAATTACTGGGAACGCCCATACAACATGTATTTATAGGTAGCTGCACCAATGCCCGAATAGAGGATTTGCGGTTAGTTGCCGGTGTAATAAAAGGTAAAAAGAAAAACCCTAATGTGAAAGTGATGATTGTACCGGGCTCGCAGCAGGTAGCTAAACAGGTTTATGCGGAGGGTTTAGATAAAATATTTACAGAAGCAGGTTTTGAAATTCGCCAGCCGGGTTGCAGTGCCTGTTTGGGTATGAACGAAGACAAAATTCCCGCTGGTGAATATTGCGTGTCTACCAGTAACCGGAATTTTGAAGGTAGACAAGGCGCTGGTGCACGAACGTTATTGGCAAGCCCTTTAACGGCCGCTGCCGCTGCATTAACGGGTGTTGTAACAGATATAAGGGAATTAATTGCGTCATAAATCGATCGAAGGGTAGGTGTGTGTTCGTTATTCCGTCTGCCGCAGTGGTTCAGAATTCCCTGTAAAATGAGCGCAGTAAAAATAAGGGATGCTGAAATGAATTCAGCATGACGTCTTTCGTTTGAAAACATAAGTTATTGACTAAAAATATACCTCCCCGTAAGGGTTTTTATGGAAAAAATAAATATTATACATACCCGGTTTTACCCGCTGCAAATTGAAAACGTGGATACGGATCAGATTATACCAGCCAGGTTTTTAAAGGCCACCACCAGGGATGGATTTGGAAAAAACCTTTTCAGGGATTGGCGTTACGAACTGGATGATGAAACCAAACCAAAAGCAGGTTTTGTTTTAAACAATCCGGATTACAGCGGGCAAATTCTTGTTGCCGGAAAAAACTTTGGTAGCGGATCATCAAGAGAGCATGCTGCCTGGGCCTTATTAGATTTTGGGTTTAAGGTAATTGTGTCCAGCTTTTTTGCGGATATTTTTAAGAACAATGCGCTTAATAATGGAGTAATACCGGTACAGGTGAGCGATGCATTTCTTGAAAAGATTTTTAAACAGGACAATACTGCCACGTTAACTGTTGACTTACAGCAGCAATCAATAACAATTGATGCTACAGGTGAAAAGGAGCATTTTGACATAAACGATTATAAAAAAACCTGCCTGTTAAATGGGTATGATGACATTGACTTTTTAATAAGCGTGAAAGAGGAAATTGAAGCTTATGAAAAAGCTGAAGCATAACTTAACCGAACTAAAATATTCATTAATAATTTTTTTTTGACGATAGATCCTGATAATTATGAATAAGAAGATAGCCGTAATACTAGGCGATGGAATAGGACCAGAAGTAACGCACCAATCATTAAAAGTTTTGGATGGTATTGCCAGGCAGTTTAAACACAGCTTTCGCTATTCGTACAGTTTAATGGGGGCCGATGCAATTAATAAAACCGGAAGCCCATTACCCGACGAAACACTTGAAAACTGTTTTAATACTGATGCAATTTTATTTGGCGCCATCGGCGATCCCAAATATGATAATGATCCAACTGCCAAGGTTAGGCCTGAACAGGGACTTTTAAAACTAAGAAAATCATTAGGCCTGTTTGCAAATATCCGCCCGGTGAGCACTTATGATTTGCTCCATCATTTATCGCCATTAAAAAACAACCGTTTAATCGGTGTTGATTTTACCATTTTCCGTGAATTGACGGGTGGTATTTATTTTGGAAAGAAAGAATTAAATGAAGAAGGAACACAGGCTTCGGATGATTGTGTTTACAATGTTAACGAAATAGAGCGGATTGCTCATTTAGGTTTTAAAGCAGCACAAACCCGCAAAAAGAAACTTACCCTGGTTGATAAAGCCAATGTTTTAGAAACATCCCGTTTATGGAGAAAGGTGGTTAGAGGAATGGCCGGTAATTATCCTGATGTTGCAGTGGACTATATGTTTGTTGACAATGCGGCTATGCAGATTATTGTTAATCCAAAACAATTTGATGTAATACTTACAGAAAATATGTTTGGCGATATTATAAGTGATGAAGCCAGCGTAATTACGGGTTCTCTGGGTTTGCTGCCTTCTGCCTCAATAGGAGTTGATAAAGCATTGTTTGAACCTATTCATGGAAGTTACCCTCAGGCGGCAAACCAAAATATTGCCAATCCTATAGGATCAATACTTTCTTCAGCCATGATGTTAGACTATTTTAATATGCACGATGAAGCTGACTTGGTGAGGGAGGCTGTTGATTGGACTTTAAACAATGGATTTTATTCAAAAGATATTGACCCGATTAATAATTATTCAACATCAACTATTGGTGATTTAGTTACGGATTATATAGAGAACAGGATTCCAACAACTGCCAATCGCGAAAACATGCGGATCAGTAATTCAACCATTATTTAGTTATTCGGAAAATAATCCAATAGTATTAAAAAGTTGCCTGGTGATAAAATGTACAAGTGTGCGAACCGCCAATGGTCGGTCAGGCTGCAAGAATGTTGAGTAAAAAGCTATTGATGGAAACATAAAAATCAAATTATGTACTACGACTCAAATACAATTATTTATAGCAATGGAAGTTTTGTAAAAGCTTCTGATGCCAAAACCGACCTTTTTGGACAGACTTTGCACTACGGCTATGGTGTATTTGAGGGCATCCGATCTTATCGTACCGCAAGTGGAGATACCCGGATTTTTAAACCTGTGCAGCATTTTGATCGTTTGCAAAAATCAGCCGCAGCTTTAAACCTGCCTTACCACTGGAATACAAAACAATTGATTGAAGCCACCTACGGAGTATTAAAGCAAAATGGTTTGGAGGATGCTTACATCCGTCCATTGATTTATGCTCCGGCCAACATGACTTTTAATTTAAATACCGAATCTTTTATTGTAATAGAAGCCTGGAAAATGCTTCCATTTTTAGGGGATAAGCTTTTAAGAGTGATGACTTCATCTTTTCAAAGACCCAACCCTAAAGGTTTTAAAATTGAAGCAAAAGCTACTGGTCACTATGTAAATTCAATACTGGCAAGCCAGGAGGCAAAGGCAAATGGTTTTGATGAAGCCTTGTTGCTTGACATGAATGATTTTGTTGCAGAGGCTCCCGGTGCAAACGTTTTTGTTGAGCAAAATAAAACACTATATACGCCTAAAGCCGGTAATATTTTGCCAGGTATTACCAGGGCAACCGTGATTGAAATATGTAATGAATTAGGAATGGAAGTGATAGAAAAAGATATTGAAGCCACGGCGGTACATGGAGCTGATGGCGCCTTTTTTTGCGGCACTGCAGCAGAAGTAATAGGAATTGAATCGTTGGATAATGTTGCATTTTCAAAACCATGGAACGAAACATTTGGTGCAACCATCCAGCAGGCTTATAAGCATTTAGTAATCGAAAAATCATACACCCCACAATTAGAAACAGCATAATGGAATTAAATAAGTACAGTAAAACGATTACACAAGATGAGACACAACCCGCCGCACAGGCTATGTTGTATGGAATAGGGCTGACTGACGAAGACCTGGCCAAGGCGCAGGTTGGTATTGTAAGTATGGGTTACGATGGTAATACCTGCAACATGCACCTGAACGACCTTGCAAAACTGGTAAAACAAGGTGTATGGGAAAATGATCTGGTAGGGTTGATTTTTAATACCATTGGTGTGAGTGATGGCATCAGCAATGGAACCGAAGGAATGCGTTATTCATTAGTAAGCAGGGATCTTATTGCAGATTCTATTGAAGCTGTTTGTGGTGCTCAATATTATGACTCAGTAATTGCTTTGCCCGGATGTGATAAAAACATGCCCGGATCCATAATAGCAATGGGAAGGTTAAACCGTCCGGCTATCATGGTTTATGGTGGCACCATTGCACCCGGCAAATACAATGGTCAGGATTTAAACATTGTATCATCGTTTGAGGCGCTGGGTCAAAAAATAGCGGGCAATTTGTCAGAAGAGGATTTTAAAGGTATCGTAATGCATTCATGTCCCGGGGCAGGAGCATGTGGTGGAATGTATACTGCTAATACCATGGCAAGCGCCATTGAAGCTTTGGGAATGAGTTTGCCTTATTCATCCTCTAACCCCGCTTTGAGCGAAGAAAAAAAGAATGAATGTCTTGCAGCAGGTAAAGCCATACGCCTGCTGATGGAAAAAGATATTAAGCCATCGGATATCATGACCCGTAAAGCCTTTGAAAATGCAATTACCATCATTATGGTATTGGGCGGAAGCACCAATGCAGTATTGCATTTAATTGCCATGGCTAAAAGTATAGGTGTATCTGTAACACAGGACGATTTTCAAACCATTAGTGATAAAATTCCGGTGTTGGCCGACTTTAAACCCAGTGGAAAATACCTGATGCAGGATTTACATGAGCATGGTGGTATTCCATCGGTTATTAAATATTTGTTGGAGAAAGGATTGCTTCATGGTGATTGCTTAACGGTAACGGGTAAAACCATAGCCGAAAATGCAGCCGAAGCACGTGATCTTGATTTTGAGACTCAAAAAATAATTCTTCCTCTGGAGCACCCGATAAAAGCTACCGGCCATTTACAAATTTTATACGGCAACCTGGCCGAGGGTGGAAGCGTTGCAAAAATAAGTGGAAAAGAAGGGGAGTTGTTTGAAGGCCCGGCCCGGGTTTTTGATGGTGAGTTTGAACTAATTGCAGGTATAAATTCTGGTAAAATAAAAGCTGGAGATGTGGTGGTTATTCGCCAGGTTGGTCCCAGAGGTGCACCGGGTATGCCCGAAATGCTGAAGCCTACTTCTGCCATTATTGGTGCAGGTTTGGGTAAAAGCGTGGCTCTTATTACCGATGGTCGGTTTAGTGGTGGAACCCACGGTTTTGTGGTGGGCCACATAACACCCGAAGCATTTGACGGCGGTTTGATTGCCCTGGTTGAAGACAATGATTTAATTGAATTGAGCGTTGCCAAAAAAACCATGACGTTAAAAGTGGATGAAGCCACCATTGCCCAACGCAAATCAAAATGGAAGCAACCTGAATTGCGAGCGAAAAAAGGCTTGCTATTTAAATATGCAAAGTGTGTAAAAAATGCAGCGGAAGGTTGTGTTACCGATGAAGAATAAAAGTTGTTGACCAGCAAGGGGAATTCTTATCAACCCCGGTTGTGTCACTCACTTGTACCATAAAACTTTATTCAGCCTGTTAATAACGATAGGCAGAAAGATAAAAAAATAGATCATGAGTTCAGTATTAGATATCGGGGAAAAAATAATGGAGGATCCAAAAAAAGCGCAGCAATCTTCCGTAAAACCGGTGGAGCAAATAAGTGGATCTAAAGCGGTATTAGAAGCTTTTATTGCTGAAGGAGTATCAACTATATTTGGATATCCCGGAGGTGCCATCATGCCTATTTATGATGCCCTATACGATTACCAGGAAAAGCTTCAGCACATATTAGTACGTCACGAGCAGGGAGGAATTCATGCCGCCCAGGGTTATGCCCGGGCTTCAGGAAAGGTGGGAGTCGTATTTGCCACAAGCGGTCCCGGCGCTACCAACCTGGTTACAGGCTTGGCAGATGCCATGATTGATAGTACCCCATTAATTTGCATTACAGGCCAGGTGTATGCTCATTTACTGGGTACAGATGCCTTCCAGGAAATTGATGTAATCAATATAACTACCCCTGTTACCAAGTGGAATTACCAGGTTACTGATGCCAATGAAATTCCTCTGGTTTTAGCCAAGGCATTTCATATTGCCAAAACGGGTAGGCCTGGACCAGTATTGATAGATATTACCAAGAATGCCCAGTTAGAGAAGTTTGATTACGAAGGTTACACCAAATGCGATCACATTCGTAGTTACCGTCCAAAACCCTTGGTACGTAAAGAGTTTATAGAAGAAGCAGCTCAATTAATTAATGAAGCTAAAAAGCCATTCATACTTTTTGGACAGGGAGTTATATTGGGTAAGGCCGAAAAGGAATTTTTAACCTTCATTGAGAAGTCAGGGATACCTGCAGCCTGGACCATACTTGGACTAAGTGCTATCCCAACCGATCATCCTTTAAATGTTGGTATGCTGGGAATGCATGGCAACTATGGCCCTAATGTATTAACCAATGATTGCGATGTAATGATTGCCATTGGGATGCGTTTTGATGATCGTGTTACCGGCCGCCTGGATAAATATGCCAAGCAGGCAACAATTATTCACCTCGATATTGATCCTTCTGAAATTGATAAAAATGTAAAAGCAGCCGTGGGTATCTGGGGTGATTGTAAAGAAACATTACCCCTACTAACTGAATTGGTTCAGCAGAAAGAACACAAGGAATGGTTGGCAAAATTTAATGAATATCGCAAAATTGAAGTTGACACTCTTATCAATAAGGAACTAAATCCTGAAGGTCAAAAACTTACTATGGGTGAAGTGATTAACCAATTAAATATTCTTACCAAAGGTGATGCGATTATTGTTACCGATGTGGGCCAACACCAGATGGTAACCTGTAGGTATGCAAAATTCAGCCAGTCCAAAAGCAATATTACTTCAGGTGGTGCCGGAACAATGGGCTTTGCCTTACCGGCTGCTATAGGGGCTAAATATGGTGCGCCCCATAGAGAAGTGGTGGCTATAATTGGTGATGGTGGGGTTCAAATGACCATACAGGAATTAGGCACCATAATGCAGTGTGAAATCAATGTAAAAATTATAATATTAAACAACCAGTTTTTAGGAATGGTGCGCCAATGGCAGCAATTGTTTCACGATAAGCGTTACTCATTTGTTGATATTGCCAGCCCCGATTATGTGATGGTTGCCAAAGGTTATGGCATAGAAGGCAAACGTGTTGAGCAAAGAGTAGACCTGGCCGGTGCACTAAAAACAATGCTGGAACATAAAGGCGCTTTCTTGTTAGAAGTTATGGTTGGTAAAGAAGATAATGTGTTTCCCATGGTGCCACAGGGGTGCAGTGTGAGTGAGATAAGGTTGAGCTGAGTTAAAGTAAAAAGGAAAAATTAAAAATTAAAAAGGAAAAATTAAAAAGGAAAATGAGCGATGAGGGTTTATATGAATTGGGTGAGCCAGCAAGTGGAGTTTATAATATTCGGCACCGGGCGTTTTATTTTTAAAAAGATGTGGTATTGTTTGTAGGCGAGCAGAAATACGATCGGATTTATTATTCTTTATTTGATCAATTGGTGAGAAGTGTAACTTCTATTGGAGCTAACCTGGTAGAAGGATACGCCGGAGCATCAACGAACGACTTTTTGAAATTCAATATCATCGCGCTTAAATCAGCAAATGAAGCAAAGTACTGGTTATGCTTAATCAGGGACACAATTAAAACAGATAAAAATAAATTACGATTTCATAAATGAGGCTGATGAATTATCTAAAATAATCACCTCCATTATTATAAGTACAAGAAGTAAAAAGTAAAAAGTAAAAATTAAAAAGTAAAAAAGAAAAAGTTTTAAGTAGTTGTTGAAATCATAAAATTTTTAGTTTTTCCTTTTTCCTTTTTAATTCAAAGAGAGTGCTTTATTTTTTTCCTTTTTCCTTTTTACTTTTTAATTCAAAGAGAGTGCTTTATTTTTTTCCTTTTTCCTTTTTAATTTTTAATTAAAAAAAATGAAACAAGAATATACCATAACAGTTTACACCGAAAACCAGATAGGTTTATTGGTTCGTATCGCTATAATATTTTCAAGGCGTAAAATTAATATTGAAAGCCTGAATACTTCACCTTCAGAAATTGATAGCATTTCGCGGTTTACTATTGTTATACAGGAAACCGAAGATGTAATACGGAAAGTTGCCCGCCAAATTGAAAAGCAGGTGGAGGTATTAAAGGTGTATTACAATACTGCCGACGAAATTATATGGCAGGAGATGGCCCTATATAAAGTAAGCACCGATATGATTGCTGAAAAAGTAAAGGTGGAAAGATTGCTGCGCGAATGTGGTGCCAATGCAGTTGTAATTCGTAAAGACTATACCATTTTTGAAGTAACCGGTCACCGCGAAGAAACCCAGAAACTGGTTGAGGTATTAGAACCTTACGGCTTGATTGAATTTGTAAGAAGTGCCCGCATAGCCATCATTAAAGACAGTAGTGGTTTCCACGAGAAGTTGAAGGAGTTTGAAATGTCAGAGCCCGGTGAGCAGGTAATTGAAAATGAATACCTGAGTAAAAATGAAGAAGTGTTTAGTATGTAATTTTGTAACTGTTGCTATAAAGCTAACAGCACAAGTGAGTGACACAACGATGTAGAAATACGATCTAATGCTGGTAACAAAAAAATAAGTATTGTAAACTTTAATAAAAATTAAACAACCAAAACAAAGAACCTAAAACAAAAATAAAATGGCAAAACTAACTTTTGGCGGCGTTGAAGAAAATGTTGTAACACGCGAAGAATTTCCTTTGGAAAAAGCACAGGAAATATTGAAAGATGAAATTGTAGCTGTTATTGGCTATGGCGTTCAAGGGCCGGGACAGGCATTAAACCAAAAAGAAAATGGTATTAATGTTATTGTAGGCCAGCGTAAAAATTCAAAGTCGTGGGATAAAGCAGTAAGTGATGGTTTTGTGCCGGGCGAAACCTTATTTGAAATTGAAGAAGCTTTAGAAAAAGGAACCATTATTTGTTACCTGTTAAGCGATGCTGCACAAATAGCAATGTGGCCAACGGTAAAAAAACATTTAACTCCGGGCAAAGCGCTTTATTTTTCTCATGGTTTTGGCATTACTTATAAAGACCAAACAGGTATTATACCTCCGGCAGATGTTGATGTATTTTTGGTTGCTCCAAAAGGATCTGGTACTTCGTTGCGTCGCATGTTTTTACAGGGCCGTGGACTAAACAGTAGTTATGCCATCTTTCAGGATGCAACCGGCCGTGCTTTTGAAAGAGTGGTTGCCTTAGGTATTGCAATTGGTAGCGGTTATTTATTTGAAACTGATTTTAGAAAAGAAGTGTTCAGCGATCTGACTGGTGAGCGAGGAACTCTTATGGGTGCTATACAGGGCATATTTGCTGCACAGTTTCAGGTACTGCGTTCAAAAGGACATTCTCCATCAGAGGCATTTAATGAAACCGTTGAAGAGTTAACTCAGTCGTTAATGCCGTTGGTTGCCGAAAACGGAATGGATTGGATGTATGCCAACTGTTCAACAACCGCACAACGTGGTGCTTTAGATTGGTGGAAAAAATTCCGCGATGCTACTTTGCCTGTTTTTACCGAATTGTATGAGAGTGTAGCTGAAGGTAAAGAAGCAGCAAAATCAATTGAAAGTAATAGCAAGGAAGATTACCGTGTTAAGCTTGAAGCAGAATTAAAAGAATTGCACGATAGCGAATTATGGCAGGCTGGTAAAACTGTTAGAAGTTTAAGACCCGAAAACCAGGCTGTTTAATATTTGCCTCCCGACCATTTAAAGTGATAAGGCATTAGAAAAGAGAAGACTTATATGAACGAAAAATTAGTAACACCGGGCACCAAGGATAATGAACATAAAGTTCCTGTAACTGTAAATAAAGCCGGGTTGTTTGGTGTGCTAGATATTGTTGCAGCAGCAGAAAGAATAAAACAAGTGGTGAATAAAACACCACTTGTTTACAATCATCATCTCTCAAAAAAATTTCACTGTAATATTTTTTTAAAGAGGGAAGATTTACAGACGGTTCGCTCGTATAAAATTCGGGGTGCATATAATATGCTCAGCAGTTTGCCTCCTGAGCAATTAGTAAATGGAGCTGTTTGTGCCAGTGCAGGAAACCATGCGCAAGGTTTTGCGTTTTCGTGCAAACGGTTAAATGTTAAAGGAGTGGTTTTTATGCCTTTTATAACCCCCAATCAAAAAGTTCAGCAAACAAAAATGTTTGGTGAAGATATGATTGAGGTTGTATTAGTAGGCGACACTTTTGATGATTGTGCTATTGCAGCAAAAAGGTATACTGAGGAAAATAAAATGACTTTTATTCCTCCTTTTGATGACTACCGCATAATTGAAGGGCAGGCAACAGTTGGAGTTGAAATTTTTGAAGAGTTATCATCGGTTGATTATTTGTTTTTGCCGGTGGGCGGCGGAGGGCTTGCGGCAGGTGTAGGTACTTATTTTAAATCGGTTAGTCCTAAAACAAAAATTATTGGGGTTGAACCCGAAGGCGCTCCCTCTATGTTGGAAGCCCTGAAGGCCGGGCACCCCGTTACGCTCGAAAACATTGAACGGTTTGTAGACGGCGCTTCGGTAAAACGCGTAGGTGACTACACATTTGAAATTTGTAAAAATGTAATAGATGATATGCACCTGGTGGCAGAAGGTAAGGTATGTTCTACTATTTTAAAATTATATAATGAGGATGCTATTGTTGTGGAACCTGCAGGTGCCTTATCAATAGCGGCTCTGGACGACTATGCTGATCAGATTGTTGGAAAAAATGTGGTTTGTATTGTTAGTGGAAGTAATAATGATATTGAAAGGATGCAGGAGATTAAGGAACGCTCCCTGCAGTACGAGGGATTAAAGCATTATTTCTTAATTCGTTTTGCCCAGCGCCCTGGTGCATTAAAAGAGTTTGTTAACCATGTATTGGGCTCCTCCGACGATATAACTCGTTTTGAATACATGCAAAAGCATAATAAGGAAGCTGGGCCTGCTTTGGTAGGAATTGAACTTCAATCCCGTGAAAACTACAAGGTGCTTTTAGAGAATTTAAATAAGTTTAATATCAATTATACCGAGCTCAATAAAAATGATAACCTGTTTGGTTATTTGGTTTAACAACAACGCTTGTTAGTTATATTATTTTCCATTTATTGGTAAATTGCTTCTTTCAGGTATGGTTTAACCCCGGGTATGGGGTGGATATTAACGATTGCATGCCTGCGGGTATATTTAATTACTATAACTATAATTCATTTGTGTATGACAGGCAAAGGACTGTATTCTTCAGCGTATGAACATGATGCCTGCGGTATTGGCTTTATTGCCAATATTAAAAGTAACAAGTCGCACCAGATTGTTTCAGATGCGCTAACGATCCTGGAAAATATGGAACACCGCGGTGCTTGCGGTTGTGAAAATAATACCGGCGATGGCGCAGGTATTACTATTCAAACACCTCACGAATTTTTTTTTGACGAATGTTTAAAACAGGGGGTGCATTTACCTGCATTTGGTAAATATGCTGTTGGTAGTATTTTCTTTCCAAAAGACCTTCCGCTTCGCGAAGAATGTCGTAATATTTTTAACAGGGCTGCAGAGAAATTGGGTCTTGAAATTTTACATTACCGCAAGGTTCCTGTTAATCAAACTGATATTGGTTTAACAGCCCTTTCTGTTGAACCCGAAATAGAACAGGTATTTATTGCTTGCCCCGATCATATTTCCAATCCTGATGAATTTGAAAGGAAGTTGTTTGTTTTAAGAAATTATGCAAGCCACACTATAAACAGTACGGTTAAAAAAGATGAGATCGGTTTTTATATCGTCTCCCTTTCCTATAAAATCATTATCTACAAAGGCCAGCTAACCAGTAGCCAGGTGCGCCACTATTTTACTGATTTAAGCGATAAGCGCATTGTTTCTGCTTTTGGTTTAGTTCACTCAAGATTCGCCACCAATACTTTTCCATCGTGGAAGTTGGCCCAACCTTTCAGATACATTGCACATAACGGCGAAATCAACACAGTACAGGGAAACCTCAACTGGTTAAAAACCAATGAAAAAGGGTTTAGCTCCCCTTTATTTACACCTGAAGAAATTGACATGATTCTTCCGGTAGTTTCGGGTATGCAATCCGACTCAGCCTGCCTGGATAATATGATTGAATTGTTAACCATGACAGGTCGATCATTACCACATGTGATGATGATGCTTATACCAGAAGCCTGGGATGGTAACGAGCAGATGGACCCGGTTAAAAAAGCCTTTTACGAATACCATGCATCCTTCATGGAGCCCTGGGATGGACCAGCCTCCATTTCGTTTACGGATGGAAAAATTATAGGTGCAACTTTAGACCGAAATGGTTTAAGGCCTTCAAGATATTGTGTTACTACTGATGATCGTGTAATACTGGCATCCGAGGCAGGAGTACTTCCTATTGATCCAAAACTAATTAAAGAAAAAGGTCGACTGCAGCCGGGAAAAATGTTTGTTGTTGATCTTGAAAATGGAAAGATTATAAGTGATGATGAATTAAAACAAACCATTTGTTCGCAAAAGCCTTACGGTGAGTGGTTAAATAAATATAAAATCAGGTTGGAAGAATTACCTGAGCCAAGGGTTTTGTTTACCCATCTTGAGCATGACCAGATATTTAAATATCAAAAAGCATTTGGTTATAGCAAGGAAGATCTTGAAATGATTATTGCGCCGATGGCCCTTGATGGCAAAGAACCATTAGGTTCAATGGGTACCGATGTTCCCCTGGCTATATTAAGTGATCAACCACAGCATCTTAGCAGTTATTTTAAACAACTTTTTGCACAGGTTACCAATCCGCCTATCGATCCAATTCGCGAAAGGTTGGTGATGTCGCTGGCAACATTTGCGGGAAGTAATGAAAATTTATTGGTGGAAGATCCGCTGGCCTGCCACTCTGTTTCTTTAAAACATCCGGTACTAAGTAATCATGAACTGGAGCAAATCCGTAGTATTGATACCGGTATTTTCCAGGCTAAAACATTACAATGTTATTTTAAATCCGATGGTAAACCCGGATCATTACTAAAAGGTATTGATCGCCTTTGCAGATACGCAACCGATTCAGTTGAAGATGGTTTTAAAGTGATCATTATTTCGGATCGCGCTATTGATTCCGATCATGCACCCATTCCTACCTTATTAGCAACTGCTGCAGTACACCATCATTTAATCCGCAAAGGGTTTCGTGGGCAGGTAGGGCTTATTGTGGAAGCAGGTGATGTTTGGGAAGTACATCATTTTGCCTGTTTGATAGGCTTTGGTGCAACAGCTATAAACCCTTACCTCGCCTTGTCAACTATCCGCGATTTAAAGTTGAACAATAAGTTAAAAACTACTTTAGATGTAGATTATTTAAAGAAGAACTATATCAAGGCGGTTAATGATGGGTTATTAAAAGTATTCTCAAAAATGGGTATTTCAACCTTGCAATCCTACCAGGGAGCGCAGATTTTTGAAATTATCGGTATCAATAAATCCGTGGTAGATAAATGTTTTTCCGGTGCAACATCACGTATTGAAGGGGTGGGATTTGACGAAATTGCCAAAGAAGCCCTTGCGAAACATTATGTAGCCTTTTCTAAAAAGGCAATACCATTTGAAAAACTGGTTGATGGGGGCATATACGAATGGAGGAAGAAAGGGGAGTTTCACCTTTTCAATCCGCAAACCATTCACCTGTTACAATACTCAACAAGGTTAAATGATTACGCAGTATTTAAAAAATATTCAAAACTGGTAAACGACCAGAGTGAGAAGGCTGTTACGCTACGTTCACTATTTCAATTTAAACCCAACAGGCCCTCAATTTCTATTAACGAAGTGGAGCCTGCCGAAAATATATACAAGCGTTTTGCTACAGGTGCAATGAGCTTTGGTTCCATTTCGCACGAAGCACATTCCACATTAGCTATTGCCATGAACCGTTTAGGCGGTAAAAGCAATACCGGCGAGGGCGGCGAAGATGAAATGCGTTACGAAGTATTGCCTAATGGCGATACCATGAAATCGGCCATTAAGCAGGTGGCTTCGGGTAGGTTTGGTGTAACCAGCTATTACCTTACCATGGCCAACGAACTGCAAATTAAAATGGCACAAGGTGCCAAGCCAGGTGAAGGTGGCCAGTTACCCGGCCATAAGGTGGATGAATGGATTGGCAAAGTAAGGC
>JBBSJX010000049.1:0-15324 GCA_038256825.1 Chitinophagales bacterium | reverse complement strand
TGGTTGTAACGTAATACTTTCCGATAATCCTGTTGCATTCCTGGTACCACCCTGCAGGTAATTATACCAGGTTCCACTGTTTTGAAAAGTTACATTACCCGTTTCAGTAACAACTCCAAAATTACCCACTACCGTTATTTTTAATGCACCTGAATTAACCTGCATTTTTTTAAAATTGCCACCCAGGTCGTATGTAATATTGCTGGTTACAAAAGTTGGGAGATAATCAGGAACTTTTCTTAACGTTAGCAACTTACTATAAACAGTATTGAGTGCTTTCCTGTTTTCGTCGGCCAGGTAATCCCATTTTATAGGCTTAGGACTCGTTCTGCAACTATTATCTATCGTTAAATTTTCACAGGTATTAATTGAATAGTCGTACCCAAGCTCACCAAATTGCCAAAGCATTTTTGGCCCCGGAGTCATAGCCCAAAAAGATGCCGCCATTTCGTTACGCTTAAGGCCTGTGGGGATATTTTTAATATTGTAACTACCATTTTGATTACCATACTGTTCATTTTTAAACATGAGCCTTTCTTCATCATGGCTTTCCTGGTAAGTAATCAGGTAGGGATTGTTCCATCCCCTGGTGGTAAATATTCCGTAAGCAAAGTTTGAATTATAACCCATTGTAGCCTCGTTATAATCATGGTTACTATTGCCCCACAACATCATTCCATAATCCGACAATTCCTTCTCTTCTACATTATCAGCAAAATGTTCAAGTATACAATAGGAATTGGGCGCTACAGCCTCCATTTTATCGTATATCCCCTTTAGTATAACTACCCGGGTATCATCATAAGCAGCAAAAGCGGCTTCGTTACCTAAAGTATTTTTTTGTGTAAAACCTTTACTTAAGTCCCATCTAAAACCATCAATTTTATATTTGGTTAACCAATGTTCAATAACCATATCAACAAGGTTTTTAGTTGCTGTGGATTCGTGGTTAAAATCAAATCCTACATTATATGGATGCTTTTCAATTGCATTATGCCATGGATTATTATCTGCAGGCCGGTTATTTAAGGCATCCCAATACATTTGTACTGTAGGCGACAATCCAAATGCATGGTTTAAGGCAATATCCATAATTACGGCAATACCCTGCTTATGACACTCATCAATAAAAGCCCTCAAATCATTTTCTGTTCCATACATTTTATCGGGAGCAAAATAAAAGTCGGGGTTATAGCCCCAGCTATTGTTTCCTTCAAACTCATTAAAAGGCATTACTTCAATAGCATTTACACCTAATTTTTTTAAATAACTAATGGAGTCTTTTATTGTTGAAAAGCGCTGGGTGGCAACAAAATCCCGCACCAGCAATTCGTAAATAACAAGGTTGCGCTTATCTGGTTTTACAAAATTGGGCACCTGCCAGGTGTAGGCTGGTTTTGCCGTTTGCAAAACACTTACTATACCTGTTGTTTTACCAAAGGGATAGGGTTTAAGGTTTGGATAATTAGCTGTAGGAATGTAAGGATCATTGTTTGGATCCAGAACCTTTTCGGTGGTATAATCTGCAACTTTTAAGTTTCCATCAATTAAAAACTGGTAGGCATATTCAGTTTGCGGGGTTAAACCATCAATCCTGATCCAATACCTTAAACCATCCGGGGTTCGGTTCATTTGATTATTCACCGTTTCGGTCCAATTATTAAAATCGCCAAGCACCGAAACCCTTGTTTTGAAAGGAGCATATAAAACCAGGGTTACAGAAGTATTGTTGGGATCATAATTTACGCCATCTTTTACACCCGCAGGCAGCGCAGCGGTGTTTACAACAGGAGTAACAAAAAATTTAATTGTATCCGACTTTACATTTAAACCCATTGTGGCTTCAACAACCAAAACCTGTTGGCCATACGAAGTAATAGTAGCCGTTTCGCTTATGCTTGTTGAATTGGTAGCAGTTGCACCAACCTGTGTGTTATTTAAAAATATTTTGAGATTTGATTCCAGGCTCGAAACACCGGTTACAGGTAAGGGATCACCCAATGTTTTATTTATATCCTCGGGTACTGCATAAAATTTTGGCTGCGTGGGAGGATTGGTAATTCTAACATTTAAACCATTGTCATAAACAGGAATGTACATATCACCGCCATCGGCATTGCGCTGTACCCTGTTTCCATCACCACTTCTAAACAGTATGGCAATTTTTATAATTTTTTCTGAAGGATTATTTAAACCAAAAAAAGTACGTAAGCCTCCATTAATAGTATATGTAAATTTATTGGTACTATTTGAGGTTGCCTGGCCAGATACGGGTGTAGTGCCCCAGGTAAATTTTGAATATTTCCAGTCTGACGAGCTGGTACTGGAAGTTGTAATTACGCCAATGTGCACGTAAACATTGGTTGGTAAATAATCCATTAAACCCTGATTTCCTTTTGTAGCATCAACTGTAATTACAACCGGAGAAGATTCTTCCTGAATAAAGTTGGGAGACCAGGTTAATAACTGGCAATTTGCAATCCCACTAAAAAGCAGAACTACGAACGTAAAAATGAATTTCATAATAGCAAACATTTTGGAATCAAAACAAAACGCAAAAAATGATTATTGTGTAATTTTTACACAATTTAGGAAATAATTGTAATGAGCAAAAAAAACATAAAAATTTAAGGTTATTTAAAGGTGGGTGAACCATTTAAAAATCAATACCTGTCCACTTGCGTTTATTTTTCTCGTACTTCTCAAAGTTAAATTTGTATAATTTACCAGGGCGGTGTGGCACATCTGTTTCGTATTCCTCAACATCAATCAAAAAATCCATTGCAAAGAATTTTTTGCGAAAATTTCGCCTGTCAAGGTTTAAACCGAGGATTGCTTCGTATAAATTCTGGAGTTCGCGTAAGGAGAATTTTTCAGGAAGGAGATTAAAGCCTAATGGATGTTCCTGGATTCTTTTTTGTAACCAGTGGTAACATTCATCCACAATTAATTGATGATCGAAGGCCATTTCATTTAAATTTTCCAGGCTATGCCAATGAAGTTCGTTATCCAGAATTTTTAACTGGTGGTGTTGTATATTAAGTAATGAGCAATAGGCAATTGTAATTACCCTACCGCCGGGATGGCGGGCAGGATACCCAAATGCCTTAACCTGCTCCAAAAAAATATCGTCCATACCGGTTCGTTGGTTTAAAACACGGTAGGCAGCTTCATCTAAATCTTCCGAGGGTTGTACAATATCACCCAGTAAAGACCATTTTCCTTCAAAATATTCAAGGTCACTCCTTATTAAAAGGACTTTCAGCTTGTTTTCTTCAAAACCAAATATTACACAATCCACAGTCAGGGGTATAGTCGGATAGGTTTCAACTAAACCAACAGGATCTTTAATAAGTTCTCCTCCCCGCTTCCTGTTTAGGGGGCTGGTATTAAATGAATTTTCCATATGGCAATACTAAATCTTATGTTTTTAAAAGGTTACCTGATTTAGAATCCGAAAATTACTTTAAAAAAAGTTGTGTAAAAATTACATGATAAATAATTTTTAATTTTTTAAAAAAACCTATGAGATAAAATGAATTGGCGGGTCCTTAAATACTGTATAAAATAATGCAGAATAAAGAAGTGAGAGTACAAGAGTGCGACGCAACGATGCTAAATAAATAAACATATGCCTGGTTCATAAAAAATTGAAACAATAAAATGAAGCACTCCTATTATTTAGTTGAAATTCACTTAAACATTAATAGCAATGGGTTCATGTTGAGCAATTAGCAAGTAGATTTATGATTTATTACCTGTTGCTATGCCTACAATACACCTTACTACTTTTATTAAAGCACCCGTTGTCAGGGTATTTGATTTATCTAGAAGCATAACTTTTCATGGAAAACAGCATGGCGCAAACCGAAGAAAAAGCAATTGCCGGCAAAACTTCGGGCCTGTAAATATTAATGATACCATTACGTGGCAGGCAAAACATTTTTTAAAAAAGCGGACACTTGAAAGCAAAATTACCGCAATGGAGCCATTTACTTTTTTTGAAGATACCATGCTGAAGGGTGATTTTGCAAGCCTGCGCCATGAACACCATTTTAAAAAGGTTGCTAACGGAACAATTATGATTGATGTTTTTGAATTTGAATCCCCTTATGGTAAAATAGGATCAATCGTAAACACCCTTTTTTTAAAAAAATACTTAACAAGGCTTTTAATTACCCGCAACGAAATGCTGAAACAATATGCCGAATCGGACAAATGGAAAGCGATACTTAGCTAAAATAAAATTTAATGAATAAAACAGAAATTAGAACAGGTTGGATTTTTATTATGGTACTATGCATTGCTTGTGGAAGGCCTATATCCGAAACCGGAAAAGCCTCGTACTATGCAGATAAATTCGATGGTCGCAAAACGGCGAATGGTCAAATTTTCAGGCAGTCCAAAAAAACTGCGGCGCATAAAACTTTGCCATTTGGTACTACGGTAAAAGTGAAAAATTTGTCGAACGGCCGAACAGTAAAAGTTAGAATAAACGATCGGGGGCCTTTTGTTACGGGAAGGATTATTGATTTAAGCAGAAAAGCGGCCCGTAAAATTGATATGATTAATGCAGGTGTTTCGCCGGTTGAAATAAGTTATAAAAAGAAAAATTAATTAAACAGCTTTTGTTAGTGCCTTTAAACTTATGTTTTCCCTTAAAACCTGGTTTTTCAAATCCATATAAACCACTATAGCCTCATCAGAAGTAAGTTCATCAATAACCAAAGCATAATTTGTGGGTACGCCGGGATAATGCTGTGTAAAACTCTTTTTCAACATAACATAATCGCCTTTTTTTAATACTTTTTTTGAAGATTTACTTTTTGGCTTTTTATAAAAAATAAGAACCGCAATAGTTATAACAATCGCTAAACCCAACGCCAACAGTATCATTATTTGTAAGTACATTAAAAAAGCAATTAATTTTAGTTGAATACAGAATAAGAATGATTAGTTAGTTAGAAAACGAAAATTTATGCAAAAACGTATTAGCGAAATAACTATGGATATTTAAAAGGTTCATTATGTTTAAGTAAAAGGAAAGTTTATCATCCTTATATTTTAAATCTAAAAAATGTTTTAAAAATTAATTATGTAACAACAGTTAATTTTCCATTCAATTCAAACTCATTAAAAATGAAAATAACTGCCCGCTTCATTCTGATCATTTTACTTGGAGGCTTATTTATTACTTCCTGCAAAAAAAGTGTTCCTAAACAAGTTCGTTTTATTCCAAAAAATGCTTCCACTGTTGCAATAATAAACGTGCCATCTTTTCAGGAAAAGCTAAAAAATAGCGAAGCAACCCTCGAAAGCATTTTAAAAAATTTTTCAGGAAATAACGATACATCAATGGCTTCGGGTAAAGCCGAATGGGAAGATTTGAAAAACTCAGGTGTTGATTTTAAGGAAAATGTCTACATCTGGTTTAGGCAACAACCGGGCAACAAAATTGAAAATGCTTTATCAGCAGGCAATGTAACCGCTGCAATAGCCGGATTAAATGATGAAAGAAAACTAAAAAATTACTTAAGCAAAAAATATGGTGATTTAAACATTCAGAAGGGAAAGAATTTCCAGTACATTACCCACGATGGCTCGCAAATGATTGCTTGGGGCAAGGATGTAGTAATGTCAATGTGGTATCAACAACCTTATACTGGCGGTATGGTTTTCGATAGCGCCACCGGGGCCTATAATTTAGATTCTCCCGCTGAAGCAAATTCAATAAATGAATTGAAAGCTGAAATGGCCATTCTTTTTAGCCAGGACGAAAGCGCTTCCGTTGCATCCATTCCCGAATTCAGGGAACTGGCTTTAAGTAAATCCGATGCAGGTTTATGGGTAAATTCTTCTTCCACCCTTCAAAGCTTCCCTTTGCCCTTACCTAAATTAAAGGAACTAACTCAAAACAATTATGTGGCGGCAAACCTAAATTTTGAGGAAGGAAAAATAAAGGTTGACGCTAAATCGTATTCCGGAAAAGGCTTAAACCAAATTCTAAAAAAATATCCCAGTCCTTCAGCCGATTTAAACCTGGTTGAGCGTTTTCCATCTGATAGTATCAATGGTTTTATGGTTTTTGCTTTCGATCCCCAGATTGTTTACGGCATTGTTCAATACCTTGAAGTAGGCGCAATGGCTGATGGAGTGCTCACCAAATTTATGGGCGAGCCTTTTAAATTACAAGACGCACTAAAAGCAATAAAAGGCGATGTAGCGCTCGTTTTCTCTAATGTTTCGCAAACTGCGGCAGATACATCCCCCGGAAACCGCACGTACTCTGTTCCCACAGCTAAAGTAATTGTAAACATGCCCGTTGGCGATAAAACCCAGATGGACAAATTGATGGACAAATTGGTAGAAATGAATTTCGTAATAAAATCAAATGGCGAATACCGTCCTAAAGGAACGCTTCCTGGATTTACTATGTTGGTTAACGATAAAAACGTTTTTATTGCATCAGATAACGAAGTAATCAGCGCTTATAACAACAACCAGGCAAAGGCCAAACTAAATCCAGGTATCCAGCAAATGGCGAAGGACCAGCCTGCGCTTATGTTCCTCGATATACAGGCTATTACTGCGTCGTTATCAAAAAATCAAACAAATAAGCCTGATGAAATGGTAACAATAATACATGAAACCTTTAACCAGGCACAAGGTTTTGTGAACCACAAAAATGGCGATTTCACCGAATCGCATTTCGAACTGAGCTTCATGAACCAAAAGCAAAACAGCTTGGTTTCGCTAATAAATTTTGCTTCAAAGGCTTCAGAAATAGCACAAAAAAACAGGACAATGCAATCCAAACAGGAAGAAGTGTCTGCGTTGTTTCCACTTTCTAATTCTAAATAGAAAGTTTTTGTAAAATATTACGGGGAGAATTATGGTCCAGGCTTCAATTAAAAAGTAGCATTGTTGCGTCGCCCTCTTGTACTTTAACCTAATATATCGGCAATAAACAGTTGCAAAAAATATAAAACCTGGTACAACCAGGGTCAACCGCACAAAGTTAGATTACATAAATGCAAATTATAATTAACAACCTTGTTCCTAAACCGCTTAAAGACAAATTAGGCAATCGCCCTTCGGATATATGGAACAACACCCAAACTTTTATACCCGGCCAATGGATAAAAATTAAAGCACCCAGCGGAACCGGTAAAACCACCCTGGTACACATACTTTATAAATTACGCACCGATTACGATGGAACGGTTTTGATCGAAAACGAAAACCTGTCCTCCATTTCCGACGATAACCTGGCGATAATCCGGCAACATAAAATAAGCATCATTTTCCAGGATTTAAGGTTATTTGAAAATTTAACAGCCCGCGAAAACATAGAATTAAACCGGGTTTTGTACAAGCCGTTTTACGATAGTAGTATGATTGATACAATGGCAGACAGGCTGGGCATACAACACATCCTCCACCAGCAGGCAGGTATCTGCAGTTATGGCGAACAACAGCGTATAGCTATTATCCGCTCACTCATACAACCATTTGCCTGGTTAATTATGGACGAACCCTTTAGCAACCTCGACATAGAAAATACAAATAAAGCAGCCACCTTAATTGCAGAAGAATGTAAAAAAAGGAATGCCGGTTTCATAATAACCGATCTTGATGACGACAATCATTTCAATTATTCACACCAGTTAATGCTGTAGAATAACCTAACAAACTGCCTTACCAAATATGCTTAATCAACTTTTAAAAAAAATAATAAGAACCAGTGTAGGGCAAAGCAGGTTTATAATGGCCACTTTGGGACTATCCATTGCTTTATTATTAATTTTTTTGGCAGTACAGGTACAGGTAAATTATAATGAGTTGCTATACGGCTCAACCAACCAGGATAGCACAGCCAACTTTTTAGTTGTAAATAAAAAGATTGATGGAAATAATTCGGATAACAACCTGTCAATAGCAGAAATAAAACAATTAGAACAGCAAAAATTTGTAGATGCTCTTGGAAAATTAACAAGCAGCCGATTTAAAGTATCGGCACAAAGCCCAAGCGATAACCTTCCCTTTTATACTGATTTATTTTTTGAAAGTGTACCCGATAATTTTATTGATGTACAAAGCAGTGATTGGAAATGGGAAGAAGGATCCACAATCATCCCTTTAATAATACCCAACCAGTTTTTAGACTTATACAATTTTGGGTTTGCTCCATCACAAAACCTGGTGCAGTTAACGCAATCCATGGTAATGGCATTGCCTATAAAAATTAATATCCAATACCAGCAAAGTATTATTTCATTTACCGGGCATGTAGTTGGTTTTAGCGACCGGATTTCGTCGGTTTTGGTTCCACAAAACTTTCTCACCTGGGCAAACGCACAATATGGCACCAGTCAAATTACCGGAACCTCCAGGGTGGTTATAAAAACAAAAGATCCCGGTAATCCTTTATTGGTAGACTATTTAAAACAAAACAATCTGGTTACGGATGCAGATAAAACCAGGTTTAGCAAATACCGCCAGATTGTAAACACCATAGTTAATGCGTCGTGGATAACAGGGGCTACCATGTTATTATTTGCCCTATTGGTATTTTCATTATTTATTCAACTTACAATAGCATCCACAAAAGCTGAAATACAGTTATTGTTAACCCTTGGAACTTCACCTAAGCAATTAAAACACTTTTTGCTCAAGCAGTTCTTTCCCATCAATTTCATCATCACTCTTATTTGCTTATTGCTTGTTGCAATATTGCAGTGGTTGTTGCAAAATTATTTACAAGGGCAACATATGTATGTCAATCCCCTCATTTCAAAATATACCATTCTAACAGCAATTACAATTTTAACCGTTATATGGATCGTTAATAGGGTGACAATTCAAAAATTCATTAAAGTAACCTGACAAAAAAGTTTTAAGGGATGGGGATTAGTTAATTATAACTACCACCATTTGTTGCATCAGTTTTATCTACATTCCGGTTAGGATTGTTTGTTTGCACATTATCCGAAATTTCAGTGCCCTCATCAGTAAACTTTTCGGTAAGCTTCTTATCTTTTTCCAGGTTTTTATCTTCCATGTTCTGCGGTGTTCCGGTGCCTTCAGATTTATTTAAACCCGATGGCATTCCTTTTTCTTGCTTTGACATAATTTTCAGTTTTACTTACAAACCTCAAAACATTCATGCCATTCAACCATATTAGAATTTTAATTTTGGCACATTGCTTCATTACTTCTCAGTAAATTTCTCTTTACAAATAAATTTAAATATGATGCTGATCTATTTGAGCCTCATTTAACATTTTTCTAATGCCAGTCAATATTTTTTAGATAATAATCATTTTTTGTTTTGTCTATTAAAACTTTTATTACCTTAGCCCCTCTCAGAAAGAAAATTGAAAATTGCATTTCAACATATCATTCCCCTTGACAGGTTTGCAACAAAAAGCGACTGTGCAAATAATTTTACCATTATTACCATTATTACAACCCATTAAGGGTTGTAAGTTTCCATATCATCTTTGGGCAATTGCTGCTAAATCTTACGGGTTTCCATTCTTCATTTATAATCAGATTTTTAAAATAACAGGCTCATGCAAGTACTAAAATTTGGCGGCAGTTCTGTTGCCAACGCAGAAAATATTGAAAAAGTTGTTGCAATAGTTCAGGATAAAATTACAACCGACAATGCCGTAGTGGTAGTATCGGCGCTGGGTGGCATAACAGATATATTGTTATCGTGCGGCGCATTGGCCGCAAAGGGTAACGAAGATTACAAAATTCAGTTGCAATCCGCCGAAACCCGCCATCTGGAAACAGTGAGGTCATTGATACCGGTTACGCAACAAAGCAGGATATTAAGCCAGGTTAAAAAACAGTGTAACGAACTGGAAGATATCTGCAACGGAATTTTTTTATTAAGAGAATTATCGGCTGTTACAAAAGACAGGATTGTAAGCTATGGCGAATTACTTTCCTCCCAGATTATAGCTGCAAAATTTCAATCAAAAGGGGTAAATGCTGTGTGGAAGGATTCCCGCGAATTAATAATTACCGACAGCAACCACACCAATGCTTCGGTTGATTTTACTTTATCCAATAAAAATATCATTGAATTTTTCTCTTCAGCCGAACAACAGGTTACCGTATTACCTGGTTTTATAGCATCAGATGCTGAAGGATATACCACAACTTTAGGCCGCGGTGGTTCCGACTATACTGCCGCCATAGTAGCCAGTGCAATTGAAGCGAGTAATTTTGAAATATGGACAGATGTGTCAGGAATGATGACGGCTGATCCACGATTGGTTACCACCGCAAAAGTAATACATCGTATTTCGTACCAGGAAGCAATGGAACTCTCACACTTTGGTGCAAAAGTCATCTACCCTCCTACTATTCAGCCGGTACTCAATAAAAAAATACCTGTCTGGATAAAAAATACTTTTGCTCCCTCAGATGAAGGCACCATAATCGAAAGCACCTCCACCAAAAATGGCAGCAGTATACGTGGTATATCCAGTATAAACTCCGTGGTTTTATTAAGTCTTGAAGGCAGTGGCATGGTAGGCATTCCCGGGTTTTCAAAACGCCTTTTTGCCTCGCTGGCTTCCGAAAAAATTAATGTCATCCTTATAACTCAAAGTTCATCGGAGCATTCAATATGTGTAGGTATTGATGAAAGAAATGCCATCAGCGCTAAAAAAGCAATCGACAATGCCTTTTCTTATGAAATTGAAACAGGAAAAGTTGAACCACTTAATGTTGAGCGGGATTTAGCCATTATTGCTTTAGTTGGAGATAATATGAAAAACCACCCGGGTATCAGTGGAAAAATGTTTGGCGCCCTGGGACGCAATGGTGTAAACGTAAGAGCAATCGCTCAAGGCGCTTCAGAACGAAATATTTCAGCAGTAATATCCATGCCCGATGTAAAAAAGGCATTAAATGTTTTGCACGAGGAATTTTTTGAAACCACCTATAAACAAATAAATCTATTTATTGCCGGGGTGGGTAATGTTGGCAGTAAACTGGTTGCCCAGTTACATCAGCAGCAGAAATATTTGCAACAGCAATTGAAATTGCAGATAAGAATAATCGGAATTGCCAATAGCAAAAAAATGTTGTTCAACGATGAAGGGATAGCGGCTAATGCCTGGAAAGAGAAACTACAGGAAGGTGAACCTATGGAGATAGATCGCTTTATTGAAACCATCATTGCTAAAAACATGCGCAACTCGGTTTTTGCAGATGTTACCGCTAACAATGACCTGGCAGCTTTATACGATCGTTTGCTCGAAAAAAGCATTGGCATTGTAGCCTGCAATAAAGTAGCCTGCTCATCATCGTACGAATATTATAAACAGCTAAAGGACCTGGCCCGCGAATTTAATGCTCCGTTTTTATTTGAAACCAATGTGGGCGCTGGTTTGCCGGTAATAGGAACACTTAATGACCTGGTACGCAGCGGCGACAAAATTAACCGGATTGAAGCCGTTTTAAGTGGAACTTTAAACTTTGTATTTAATAACTATACTGGCGAAAAATCGTTTGCCGAAGTGGTGCGCCAGGCGCAGGACGAAGGTTATACCGAACCCGATCCCCGCCTGGATTTGAGTGGCAAAGATGTAATGCGCAAGATTATGATACTTGCCAGGGAAGCCGGCGAAAAACTTGAAATGGACGACATCAGTAACAATACTTTTATGCCCCCTTCGTGCATGGAAGGCAGTGTGGAAGATTTTTATAACGAGATGGCTAACCAGGAGGAGCATTTTAAACAATTATATAAAGAAGCCACCGAAGCAGGAAATAAACTAAAGTTTGTAGCCAAGTTTGATAATGGCACTGCATCTGTTGGGTTGCAGCATATTGAACCAGAGCACGACCTGTATCATTTATATGGCAAAGACAATGTGGTATTATTTTATACCAACAGGTATACCGAGCAGCCCCTTGTAGTTAAAGGTGCCGGTGCAGGCGCTGAGGTAACCGCTTCGGGTGTGTTTGCAGATATCATAAGGGCGGGCAGGTAAATGATTGCGATACAAAACGAATCAAATGTACAAACAGGTAGGTAAAATATTGCGATGCAAAAAGAACAAAAAGCACAAGTGAGTGACACAACGATGTACCACAATGAAGCTTAAGCTGACTACAAAAATTTATTTTATATTGATATCAGCACCAACAAATGAAGCTACATTGTTGCGACGCTCCGTTCATCGGCAAAACAATATTGAACAATATCGAAATCAGGATATGAGTTTATCATGACCAACCATTATCACTTTTAGCAGATGGAACTATTAAAAAATAAAACCGTTACCGTACATGCGCCCGGCACTGTTGCAAACCTGGTTTGTGGTTTCGATGTATTAGGCATGTGCCTGCACGAACCGTACGACATTATGCATGTAAGGTTGCTTGACGAAAAAAAGGTAACAATTACCAGCCTCGACGGTTACCAATTGCCCAGCGATCCACAACAAAATACTGCAGGGGCACCCCTCATCGAAATGATGAATGAGCTGGATCTTGAGTTCGGCTTTGAAGTGACTATTGAAAAAATGATTAAACCCGGCAGTGGCATTGGGTCGAGCGCTGCAAGTGCTGCCGGGGCAACCGTGGCAGCCAATTATTTGTTAGGCGGTATTTTTAGTAATGAAGACCTGGTGCGTTTTGCCATGTTTGGAGAAAAGGTAGCCAGCGGTGTTAAACACGCCGATAATGTGGCCCCCTGTATTTATGGTGGCGTTACTTTAATTCGTTCCATTTACCCTTTGGATATTATTCAGATACCTACACCCGATCTTTTTGTTACCGTGGTACACCCACAAATAGAAGTGCGTACTTCAGATGCCCGCCAGATTTTGCGTAAAGAAGTTCAGTTAAAAGATGCCATTAAACAATGGGGCAATATTGCCGGGCTGGTGGCCGGCTTTATGAAAAATGATGTTGAATTGATTGGCCGCTCCCTTGAAGATGTGATTATTGAACCTGTTCGCAGTATGCTCATCCCGGGTTTTGACCTGGTTAAAAACAGGTGTAAACAAGCGGGCGCTTTGGGCGGCGGCATTTCCGGATCAGGGCCATCTATTTTCATGTTAAGCACTACACAACAAATTGCACAACAGGTAGCCGAAATAATGAAAGAAACTTATACCAGTATAGGTATTGCTTTTCATACCTATGTTACCACCATTAACCAATCGGGTGTGCAGGTTCAACCATCCTCCGATTAATTTAGTAAGAAAGTTTTTTTTAAATTTTGATAATTCATGCGTTACTACAGCACCAATAAGCAATCACCCATAGTTGATTTTAAAGAAGCAACAATAAAAGGACTGGCCCCCGATAAAGGATTGTATTGCCCGGAAACCATTCCGCAACTTTCAAAAGACTTTTTTGAAAATATTAATTCCCTGTCGAAAGAAGAAATAGCATTTAAAGTTATTCAACCGTATGTTGGGGAAACCATACCAACCGAGGCACTGCAAAAAATTGTAAAGGAAACAGTGTCGTTTGATTTTCCCTTAGTAAAAATTAAAGACGATACCTTTTCATTGGAATTGTTTCATGGACCTACCCTGGCTTTTAAAGATGTAGGCGCCCGGTTTATGAGCAGGTGCCTGGGACATTTTATGCAGGAAACCGACCGGAATGTAACGGTACTGGTTGCCACTTCAGGCGATACCGGCGGCGCTGTTGCCAATGGCTTTTTTAATGTGGAAGGGGTGAATGTGGTTATCCTATATCCATCGGGCAAAGTGAGCAGCGTGCAGGAGCAACAATTAACCACCCTGGGCAATAACATCTGCGCAATAGAAGTAAAAGGAAATTTTGATGATTGCCAGGACATGGTAAAGCAGGCTTTTGCTGACCCGGAATTAAATGAAGCCCTGTTTTTAACATCGGCTAATTCTATAAATGTTGCACGCTGGCTACCCCAGCAGTTCTATTATTTTTATGCTTACCAGCAATGGGCCGATAAAACGCATCCCCCGGTTTTTAGTGTACCCAGTGGCAATTTTGGAAATATTTGTGCGGGGATGTTAGCACATTTATCGGGGCTGCCCGTAAGCCATTTTATTGCAGCCTGTAATGCCAACGATACCGTTTCCAATTATCTTGAAACAGGTACTCACAGGGCAAAGCAAGCCGTTGCTACCTTATCCAATGCAATGGACGTTGGTAATCCCAGCAATTTTGTAAGAATACTTGAATTGTTTAAAAATGATTACCCACAGGTTAAAAATGTGATGAATAGTTTAACAATAACGGACGACCAAACCCGTGAAACTATTAAGGCTGTTTATGATGAACTTGGATATTTGACCGATCCTCATGGTGCGGTGGCTTACTTAGCATTGCAAAAGTACCTGGCAAATAACCCCGGGCAAAAGGGTATATTTTTAGAAACAGCCCACCCGGTTAAGTTTTACGATGTGGTAGAACCTATTATTGGCAAACCGGTTGAATTACCGGGAAGTCTGACCGGAATAATGAAAAGCAAAAAGCAAAGTATATTGATGCCGCCGGCATATAGCTTACTTAAGGAATACCTGATGTGCTAAACAACATTCCATACATATAAATTAAAAAATGGCTGCCTTAAACCGGCAGTCATTTTTGTAAAAACTATTATCTAATAATTATGTAAAAGGATCATTATAGCACAATAGTACAAGTGAGTGAACCGCCAGTGGCCGTTCAGGCTACAACCAAAGTTGATGGATGATTTACCGACGGCTAACAAAAATAAAGTGCACAATATTTAAAGATGAAAAGAAAATGTACAGCTTAATTGTAAGCCAAAAGGTATTCAACCTGGATTACATTCTGGTTCAGGGCTTTTTTTTGTAGTTGTATCAATTTAAAGATGGCCTTGCTTTCATATGCCGGATAACACCCAATTTCTTCCTCAATTAAATCGCTCAGCAATAAAATTTCGGGTAATGGAAAGGTTGTTATAAATGATTTGATATCGTTGTATGAGTAAGTTGGTAACATAAATCAGAGGATAGTTTTGGAGCAGATTGCCCGATAACGAATGTTATTTTGCTTTATAAAATTAATTTATAATTTTATAAACGACCAACACTAATATTTATTTTTATCCACCTATAATATTTTTACAAAGTTTTTATCGCAATCTTACCTCACAATTCCCATAATGTTTGTGCTGTATTTTTTTAGTTGTTGCCCCGTTTCACCCCTACTTTTGCCGCATGACAGGAATTGACAGCGTGAAGTTGAACAACGTAATTGTGCATAAAGTAGGAAACCCCACCCGCGGAGAAGAATTGAAAGTAAGTGAAAACCAGCTAACCTTAAACGATG
>JBBSJX010000048.1:0-15332 GCA_038256825.1 Chitinophagales bacterium | reverse complement strand
CTATTCAGCATTTATGGAAAAACGATGAACACAATTATATAAAAGAAATTATTGTTGCAGATGGTGGCAGCACAGACGATACAGTTTTAATAGCCAAAAGCGAAGGAGTAAAAGTAATTAATAGCCCTGCAAAAGGGAGATCCGCTCAAATGAATATTGGTGCCAGCCAGGTTAAAGAAAAAATAATCTATTTTCTTCATGCGGATACTTTACCGCCCAAAGCATTTACCCTTGATATTATTAATGCAATTAAAGCTGGTTATAGTGCGGGTTGTTTTACTTTATCGTTTAATTACGACCATTGGTTTTTAAGAGCAAATTGTTGGTTTACACAATTTGATGTGGATACCATACGATTTGGTGACCAGAGTTTATTTGTAACGAAAGAGGCCTTCGAGAAAATAGGTGGATTTTCAGAAAAACATATTGTTTTAGAAGATCAGCATATTATCAGGCGATTAAAAAAAACAGGCCGGTTTAAGGTGGTAAAAAAATCGGTTATCACATCTTCGAGAAAATATTTAGAAAACGGAATTTACAAAACCCAGGCAATCTTCTTCCTTATTTACTTTATGTACCGTTTGGGATTTTCTCAACAAAAATTAGTTGAAACTTATAGAAAACTAATTAAACAGGATAAGCTGTAATACCCCATTGCGAACAACTACTGAAGCTTACTAAAAAACACGACTATTAATTATGGCCCGGATAAAAGTTATTGAATACGAAGAGGCAAACACTGAACTGAAGGCAACTTATGATGAGCTTATTGCAAAACGGGGTAAGCTTTCGGAAGTTTTGAAAATTCAAAGCTTACATCCGGCATCTATACAAAGCCATATGGCTTTTTATATGGACATTATGTTTTCGAGAACAGCTTTAAGCCGTACCGAAAAAGAAATGATTGCAGTTGTTGTTTCGGCAGCAAATGGATGCATGTATTGCCAAACACACCACGCTACTGCTTTAAATGCTTATTGGAAAAGTGATGAGCGCATAAGCCAGTTACGTACCGATTATCGCACTGCACAACTATCTACTAAAGAAGAAGCGATGTGCGACTTTGCTGTTCACCTTACTAATAACCCGGCGGCACACCAGGACAAGGATTTTACTGAGGCTATAAAACAAGCGGGCCTATCAGATGAAGGAATACTGGATGTTGTTTTAGTAACCTCGTATTTTAATTTTGTAAACCGTATGGTATTGGGCCTGGGTGTACAGCTTGAAGAACATAGGGGAGAAGGGTATAAATATTAAACACCATACTGACTTCGAAAAAAAATAAACATATTACTTATTAGGTTTGGGCTTTATTTGTGGCAACGCATCTTTTACCTCCTGCACAGGAAGCTTACAAACTTTTTGCATGCACACATAAATTGTGGTTTTACCATCAACCCATTTGTTTTCTAACAATTCTAAAGTTCCTTCAGTTTTACCACCCAGTAATAAAGTGTTGGGCAGGTAATGTTGATCCAACTCTTTTCGCTTATCCATAGCATTGTTTCCTACAATGGCTACATCATACACGCCACCTGCAAAAGCCGCCTGCAGCATAGCCCAGTTAGGATAATAATAAAGATGGTCCTCTACATTTTTTTGTACGTTTAAAAGCATTTGCCGAGCCACATTACCCAATGATTCATCTCCAAAAAACTGGCCTAGATAGTATAAATTTTTTGCCATTTCCGAATTGGAGGATGGAATTACATTATCGCCTACCTCCATTTTACGTGCAATTAAGTTTGAGTGTTCGTTATGCGTGTAAAAAAACATTCCGGATGATTTATCAAAAAAATGCGTTTGTGTATACCCGGCCAGTTCCCTTGCTTTAAGTAACCAATCTTCATTAAATGTTGCCTGGTATAATTCAATAAAAGCAGCAATTGTAAATGCATAATCATCCAAAAAAGCGGGGATGGAAGCTTTTCCGTTTTTATAATTACGGGTTATTTCATCGTTTTTACTAATTGCCTTATTTATTAAAAACTGTGCATTCTTTATTGCTGCCTGCAAATATTTTTCTTCGCCAAAAGCCCGGTATGCCTGCACATATCCTTTTAGCATTAAGGCATTCCAGGCTGTTAAAATTTTATCATCAAGGCCAGGCCTTACCCTTTTGCTACGCTCCTTTAACAATGTAATTTTCGATTGTTCAAGTAGTTGGTTTAGCTGCTCTGCAGTAATATTAAATTTTGATGTTACCTCCTTTTCCGCGTCCTTTTTTCTAAACAAAATATTTTTACCATGCTCCCAGTTACCACCAGGCTGTACATTATAATATGCATTAAATACAGCAGCTTTATCACCCAAAGCTTTTACAACTTCCTCATAAGTCCATACATAAAACTTGCCTTCTTCGCCTTCACTATCTGCATCCAGCGATGAATAAAAACCTCCTTCATCTGACGTCATTTCACGCTCCACAAATTGCAGTGTTTCTTCTACAGTTTTTTTATAAATGGGATTTTTTGTTACCTGGTATGCATGCGAAAACAATCCCACCAACTGTGCATTATCGTACAACATTTTTTCAAAGTGTGGCACATGCCAATCTGCATCGGTTGAGTACCTTGCAAAGCCACCGCCTACGTGATCGTATATACCACCATTGGCCATATTATTTAAAGTTGTAGTTACGGCTTTCAATGCTTCTTTATTATCGGACAAGTAATTGTAATAAAGCAGGTAATCCCAAACTGCAGGCATGGGAAATTTAGGCGCACGGTTTTCCCCACCCTTATTAAAATCAATACTGGGTTTTATGTTACCAAAAGCTGCATCAAGATTTTTAAGTGAAAAGGAAGCAGTTGCATTATTAAGCGGCACATTTTCAATTTCATGAATTCCCTTTGTAACTTTTTCCGACTGATCTTTTAAAGCCGATGGGTTTTTTTGATACAAGTCAATAAAATAGTTCAGCATTTTAATCCACTCCGTTTTTGGAAAGTATGTACCTGCATAAAATGGCTTTCCGTCGGGCATAGCTAATGCATTTAAAGGCCAGCCACCGCTACCTGTAATAAGTTGTGCAGCATTCATATAAACCTGGTCCAAATCCGGCCGTTCTTCCCTGTCAACTTTAATACTTATAAAATGCTCATTCATTATTCGTGCAACCCCGGTGTCTTCATAACTTTCTCTTTCCATTACATGGCACCAATGGCACGCAGCATACCCAATACTTATTATAATCATTTTGTTTTCATCCTTCGCTTTTTGCAATGCTTTATCGCCCCAGGGGTACCAGTTAACCGCATTGTGTGCATGTTGCAGTAAGTATGGACTACTCTCATGTATCAGCTCATTTGTAAAAGGATGATCGCTCATAGTTTTAGGGTTTTTAGTTTTAGATTGACCGCACGATGTTTGAAACATCAATAAAAAAATAAAGCCTATCGTTATCAACTTATTTCTCATGAACTTCTATTTAAACATTAACACGCTGCTTAATCTTAATTTTTATTTTTTTGTACCAGGCTATAGCAATACTATTAAGCATTCTTGCGTCGCACACTTCAGGGGTTAGTTTTATATTCAGCATTAAATAACAACACCATAATATTTTATAAAGCTAAATTACGTAATGTAGAACAAGCGTACGAACCGCCGTTAATCGCCCTGGCTGCAAGTAATGTATATACAGAGAACCGATGTTGGTACCATAACAATAATTGTATTTTGAAAAACCCAAAGGCACTAAATGTTTACGAATACTAAAATTGTTTATAGCAGGCAAGGTTATGGCAGTAACTATAATTGTACCAGGTAACCTAAAATAACCTACACCATGCAACATTATAAAGCAATCATAATAGGATCCGGCCAGGGTGGCACACCCCTATCAAAAAAACTGGCTAAAGAGGGATGGAAAACTGCGCTTATTGAAAAAAATAATGTGGGCGGTACCTGTATAAATGTTGGATGTACTCCAACAAAAACCATGGTCGCATCGGCCAGGGCAATGTATGATGTAAGTACTGCCGGTAAATATGGGGTAAAAATTAAGGGATATGATTTTGACATGGATACGGTGTTAAAAAGAAAAAATGAAGTAGTAGAAAAATTTAGAAGCGGGTCGCAAAAAGGTTTAGAAGAAACCGAAAACCTCGATCTCTATTTTGGTACGGCATCCTTTGTAGATGAGAAAAAAATTAGTGTAATCTTAAACTCCGGCGAAACAATCGTGTTGACAGCCGATTATATTTTTATTGATGTAGGTGGCAGGCCAACTATACCAGACATTGAAGGTTTGGAAGAAACCGGGTATTTAACCTCAACATCAATAATGGAACTGCATGAAGTTCCCGAGCACTTATTAATTATTGGTGGCGGTTATGTAGGCCTTGAATTTGGACAAATGTATTGCCGCTTTGGAAGTAAGGTTACCATACTTGAAAATTCAGATCGTTTTTTATCACGCGAAGATGAAGACATTGCTGAAGTAATTGCTGATTTTTTAAAAGAGGAAGCCATTGAAATTATAACAGGAACAGAAGTAACAAAAGTTTCGAAAAACGAACATGGAATACAAATTCAGCTTACCATAAATGAAAAAGAACGCACCATTCAATGTTCACATATTTTAGTATCATCTGGCCGCACACCCAATACTGATACATTAAACCTGGAAGCTGCCGGCATTACAAAAAATGATAAAGGATACATAAACGTAAACGATAAACTGGAAACTAATATTAAAAACATTTATGCACTGGGCGATGTAAAAGGCGGCCCGGCATTTACCCATATTTCCTACAACGATTACATTGTTCTATTTGATAATCTTATTGAAGGTAAGAGTGAAAGCATTAAAAATCGCATGGTGCCTTATACCATGTTTACCGATCCGCAACTGGGAAGAATAGGTTTGTCGGAACAAGAGGCAAGAGAAAAAGGTTTAAATTTTAAGGTTGCCAAATTACCTATGAGCAGTGTTGCAAGAGCCATTGAAACAGGCGACACACGAGGCGTAATGAAAGCGGTAATTGATACTGAAACAGGTAGTATTTTAGGTGCCGCAATTGTAGGGAGAGCAGGAGGTGAGGTTATGTCGGTTATACAAATGGCTATGGCGGGCGGAATAGATTATTATACACTTAAGGATATGATATTCGCACATCCGCTTTATACTGAATCACTTAATAATTTGTTTATGTCGATAGGTGACTGACTGATTTTGTAAAATGTAAACATAGCATATCCACCTTAATCCAATACATTTGAAAACAATACCTGAACAATTAATTTACCAGATAATTTTTATAAATTTTTTACCCATCGCCCATTATTGTTATGCAAAAATTAAAACGAGTAAGTGCTTTACTATTATTTCTTTCATTAGCAGCCATTACAAAAACTAATGCCCAAACAAACGACAGTTTATTAAACCAACTTGGTAAAAAATGGATGAATGCTAAGGCTTATACTTTAAAAGTTGCGGAGCTGATGCCAGAAGAATATTACTCATTTAAACCAGTTCCTGAAGAAATGAGCTTTGGTGAACAGCTACTTCATATTGCTCAAAATATGACAGCGCTTTCATCATCGTTTTTATTGGCTAATAAACTACCTGCTAATAAAGCGGATGCAAAATCTTTATCAAAAAATGACATTATGCAAATGGTATCGTTGGCATACGATTCTGCATACACCGTTCATTTTAATTTAACGCCGGCTCAATTAAATAATGAAGTAAAGTTTTTTGCCGCACCTATGTCGCGCAGGCAGGTTTTAATGGTTATGCACGATCATCAATCGCACCACTTAGGCCAGTTAATCGTTTACCTGCGGTTGAAAGGAATAAAACCACCGGGTTATATTGGCTGGTAAATTTTAAAATTATATTCTAAAAGATTGCTTCCATATCAGCCATTTTTTTACGCGGTAAGTAATTATTAGTAGATTATTTTTTATAAATGCACCTGCTCAATAAAGTTTAAAAGTACAAGAGTGCGACGCAAGTAAAGCTGATAAAATATATAATGCGTGGCCCATAAAAACCAATATTAATGGGCTAAACTGTTTTGAACCATTTGCTTTAATTGCGGTAATGTTTTTGCCTGGTTAATTTGTTGTGCACTTAAAAGTACCTGCACCGTTGCACCGTTGCTTAATAGTATAGCAGGCAAAGGAAAATTGGCAGGTGTAAATCGCCGTTTAAAATTGTCTTTATGTAATTCGGTTATTGTGTAGGGCAATGCATTTATAAATTCTTTCCACGAAGGCTTCATTTTAAAAGTGCCAAATGTGAGGTAACATAAATTGCAGGGATAGGAAGACGGAAAAAATTCTTTATTTATAAAATCAACTATGCCGGGATATATGCCACCATAGGCATTATACACCAAAATTATTTCATTGCCATCGTTTACTGAAAAGGTATAGGCTGCCTGAATGGCTTGCTTATTATCATCAGCAGGTTTTAAATAGCGCACTGCATCTACTAAACCTATAAGGAGCAGTATGCCAATAAAAATTAAAAGGTTTTTGTTTACATGCCCCATGAATTATGCATATTGATTTATGATTGCTCTGGCAACCTCTGGCAAATTTTTACCGGTAAAATGTGGGGCAGGTGCAAGGGGATATAAAGATTGACCGGGTCGCGCAATAAATGCAGCCTGCATATTTGATTTTAAAGCTCCGGCAATATCCCAACCATGAGCAGCCACCATTAACATATCGGGTGAGGTAACGCTCATTTTATGCGCAGCATATTCATAGGCCTCTGCCGATGGTTTATACTTTTGCACTTCATCAATACTTAACGCAGCTTCAAAAAGATGCGCAATATCAGAATTATCCAGTTGTGCATTTAAAGTATCAGGTGGAGAGTTAGTGAGCGTTGCCAGGCGGTATCCCGCATCGTGCAACATTATTAAACCTTCGGCTACATCGCTATATGCATGCAGTTGTTTAGTGGTTGCTAATGCCTTTTGCTTTTCTTCCTCACCAATTTCACACTCCAACAGTTTTGCAGCCATACCCAATGTGGCATTTGCAATTGCAGAAAAATTATGGTAACCTATTATACAATTATCTACCAGCGAGTAATGCAGCAACATATTAAACCACACTTTAAAACCCATTTCGTTTTTTAAGAGTGCATTAATTTCTTTCTTCAATGGCGACATATCCATAAGGGTTTCATTCACATCAAAAAGAATTACGGATGGCTTTTGATTGTGGTTCATGCTTTTAATTTTAGAAAGGTTTTAACTGCGGGATTTAATTTTTTTATAAGTTGAATAAACCCCATACAGTACCATGACACCTATAAAAATATACACCCACACCGGTATATTTTTACCAACTATTATAAGATACAGATATGCTGAAACAAAACAAAGGCCTGTTAATAGTAATGGTACTACAAAAGGTTTATTCTTCCGCATGTTTTTGATAGTCCAGCCGAGACACAAAAAAAACAAGGGTATAGCCCCAATGTAAATGCCTCCAAAAATGTAAGGGTTAACCCCGTAGTTTTCACCAAGGCTTAAAAACCAGTCTTTAAATGTTTGCCACCATTCCATTAGCTAAAAATTTTGTAAGCAAAATTTAATAGTTTTTTTATACCGTCAGTAAGTCCTTCCTGTTTGTGTTGCACAATGGCTTTTTGATTGATACGTGCCGCCACCGGATATGCATAAATTTTATTAAAAATGTCATCAATGGAAAGCTTGTAGGTATTGGCTAATACGAGCTCCTGAATAAGCTCCCCGGCATGCGGTGCCACCATAGATCCTCCTAATATTTTTTCTTTATGTAAAAAGCTACCCTGCGAGATATAAAGAATTAGTTTTCCATATTGATAATTGTCAACCACGGCCCGGTCTTCTTCTTCAAATCCCTGCTCCAGGCGTTTGTAATTAATACCGCGTTCCTTTATTTGATGCTCATTTAATCCAAAAGTAGCCACTTCGGGATCGGTAAAAGTTACCCACGAAATATGATCGTTATTTAATTTTTTATTGAGCGGCGAAAATAAATTATTGAGAATAATGCGTGCCTGGAATTCAGCTTCATGCGAAAACTGCAAAGAGCCTGCAACATCGCCACAGGCAAAAACATTTTTATTGGTGGTACGTAAATAATCATTCACCACAATTTTCTTATCCTTTACTTCAATGCCGGCATTTTGCAACTGTAATGGTTCAAGATTAAGAAATCTACCTATTCCTACAAAAATCGCATCAAGCTGTATAGTTGTAGTGCTTCCATCTTTTAGTTTTATTACTGCTTCGGTGGCGGAGGTAAATTGCTCAACGGATGCATTGAAGTAAAACAAAATTCCTTCCTGCTTTAACTTATTTAAAAGAACGTTCGTTATTGTTTTATCATCATGTGCTAAAATTTTATCACCAGTACTTACGATTGTCACTTTGCTACCCAACCTGCTCAAAGCCTGTGCTATTTCAATACCAATAGGGCCACTGCCAATAACCAATAAGTTTGCAGGAAGCTCGTTTAAATGAAATACATTTTCGTTGTCGTAGTATTTCACCTGCTCAACACCGGGCACCTTTAGTTTCCGGGCCTTCGATCCTGTGGCTATCACTATTTTTTTTGCAGCATATTTTTTGCCTGCTACTTCAATTTCGTTTTTCCCCGTAAAGCTTGCTACACCTAATGCAACATCTAAACCTTGCTTTCTAAACCAAGCCGCATTTTCGTGAGCCCTGATGATATTCTGCTTTTCATAAACATATTGAATAGCTTTTTTTATATCAATCGTTCCTGAAATATTTAAACCAAAATTTGATGCAATTTTTGCATCATGCGCAACTCTCGAAACATGAATGAGTGCTTTGCTGGGCACACAACCATCATTCAGGCATTCGCCTCCTATTTGTTCATCCGTTTTATCAACCATTAAAACTTTAAAACCTGCCTGGCCCATAAAAAGACCAACGCTTAGTCCGCCGGAGCCACAACCAATCACAATAATGTCGTGCGAATATTTATTCATATTACTAAAGTCACCAGATTATAATAAACCTTGCAGCAGTTTAAGTATAATATTTATGCCATAGCTATTACCCTAATTTTTATAATATGAGTAATTCTAATATAAAAGGATTTATTGCCGTTGCCCTGGGTGCGGTTATTTTAGCAATGATTATATACATTTTAAAAGATGCAGGTATGGGTTAACCAGGCTTTGTAAATACGTACAGAGGCATGTTTGAAACCAATGCCACTTCAGATCATATTTGTGAGGATTCTTATTTATCATCAGTGGCGGCTAATGGGGAATTGTGAATGTACTCCTGGTAAAACGGCCCACCATACTTAATGGCTTTTTGTTTGGCATTCTGCCAACCTTGTGGTTATGGTTAGTAGTTAACGGAGTATTCGGTAAACCGCTGTTTTATAATGTTGATCCCAAAGGCATTATAATACCACTTGTATTTAATATGGTTATTTAGGACAGTTTTGCAGGTTGGTACTTAAGTAAAAAAGTTTACCGCATGTTAGCAGTTTAATATTAAAAATTGTTGAGCCGGCATTAGTTACCTATTAAACTTTAGTTGTGTCACTCACTTGTACAGCAGAATAAATTGCGGCCTTATTGGCTTTGAATTATAATTACCCGATACAATAAAAAAAAGCTTAATAAAAAGTGGATACTTTATTATTAAGCCTTTTACTTTAAAAAAGGAAACAATCACTGCTCCTTGTTTTTAGAATTATTTAGGTTACAACGTTTTCAAAAAAATGTTTTTGTATTCCACTTTCATTGGAGGGCCAACGTGAACCTGTACACCAAGCAACCCTTCCATTTTTCCGTTAATAGTATCTCCATCCGTAACATCGCTCATTAATATACCGTTTATATAATGTTGTAAACGGTTGCCTTTTACAACCAGCCTGCAGGTGTTCCAGTCTTCCGATTTTATTTTCTCTTTTAATTCGTCCTGCGTTCCCAACGAACCTGTTACTGTACGTAATTGCCACGCGTTGTTTTTTACATGATCGCGCAATTTATCCTGGTCGCCAATGTGTGGTTGAACGGTTACAATTTCGCCACGGTAGGCCAGCGTGGTGCGACCTCTTTCTTCGTAATTCTGACCGGTATACCTGTGTGCGCCATCAATATCCGCCTGGTAACCTTTTAAAGCATTGGGTACATCTGTAAAGGCCACACTGCGGTAATTTATACCGCTGTTACCTGCTTTGGTAATTTTAAAATCCAGTTTCAGTTCAAAATCCGCCGGCCGGCCGTTTTGATAAATGATGAATGAGTTTGTTTTTAATAAAGTGGTGGGTGTTATTTCGCCTACTAAATTACCATCTTCCACCCGCCAGTAAGTGGGATCACCCTTCCAGCCGTTGAGTGTTTTACCGTCGAATATGCTAACAAAACCCTTTGGAGAGGCGCTATTTTTAGCAGTTGATTTACAGCCTATGCCTATAATTAATAACAATAAAGCGGCAACAGGTAGTACAGTTAATAACGTCTTCTTTTGCATATGGAGGTATTTTAAAAATTATTAAATTAATGATTATTTATAGCGCTTAAGCAGCTATTCAAAACCCTTGTTGTAAAAGATACAAAGTCCATCTTTACCTGCAACAATTATATCCTTACGGCCCGATCCCGTTAAATCTTCTATACTAAAATAAATGCCCATGCCTTTACCTTCGCCATAAGCACCATAGCTAACCACTTGTTTTGAAAAAGACTCCCCATTCCATTTAAAATAGTAAATGCCAACAGGATCGTTACCGCCGGGGTCGTTACCATTGTGTGCGCGGTACCGTTTTCCTGTTACTAATTCTTCTTTTCCATCGCCATCAATATCCGTCCAATGCATGGTGTGGTATTGAGCGTTGAAGGGATCTATTGAATGCTTTACCCATGTGGTTGCTTTATTACTCTTTTCATTTTTTTGTTCGTACCAATCCAGGCCATAACTATGTGCCTGTCCCGCTATGATATCGTTTAATCCATCACTGTTTACATCGGCAATTATTAGTGGTACACTCACAGTACCAAGGGTCCAGTCGTTGTGAAATATCCAACTTCCTTTCAACGGATCCGGCGGAGCTTCTAACCAACCGGTGGAGATAACAAAATCTTTTCTACCATCACCATTGATATCGCCAAAACCGAGGCCGTGGCCACTTTTGCCATCGTAAATTTTATATGATGTAAATGCGCCTGTACCTTTTCCTTTTGCATCTATAACCAGCTTATAAAAAACCAGCGGATCATTAGGAGTGTTTGGCACTATTTCAACGATGCCATCACCATCAATATCCCAGGCCTGTGTTGTTTCAATGTTGCCTGGCTCAGCAATTTTATTGTCAGTCCACTCTTTTGTATTACCTGGATTTTGCCGCCAGATAAGTGATTTTCCAAACCAACCCCCTGTTACAACGTCTACATTTCCATCGCCGTTTACATCAAGCGCAATAGTTGAAAAATCATCCCAATATTCTCCAATCCTTTTAACAGGTCCCAGGTAATTTCGTTTCCAGTAACCGGGCCCTTCGTACCAGAATGCACCGGATACAATATCAGGAATATGATCGTTGTTTACATCAAAAACGCTTACTGCTTCAAAGCTTTCGGAGGCGATTTGCTTTTTTAGAAATTTTATTGGCCTGTTTTGGTTTAAAGTTGTTATTGTAGATTGGCTGAAAGCCATTACAATAGAGAATAACCAAACCAATGTAAGCAACAGAACTTTAGCCATATATTTTTAATAAATACCGAAGTTGCAAATGGATATAACGATGAAGGCATACACCCGATTGAAACGGAAAGCCCGGAGTGTGCCCGCCAGGATGGCGGGTAAACGAGGACTTGCAGTGTAAAGCGGGACCACTGTACAATAGCGTGGTATCGCTTATGTTCAATTTATTTTTAATAATCACTTATTTCTTTCCAGCTTCTTGAAGCGCCAGAATCAATTACTGCCTCACAAACCTTTTGTGTTTCAAGGGCATCATTAAACGTGGGCGAGCAAGGCTCACCTGTTTGCAAACTCTTTAAAAAATCAGCTACCTGGTGCACAAACGAATGCTCGTACCCAATGGATAAACCGGGCACCCACCATTGGCTCATGTAGGGATGATCGCCATCGGTTACATGAATGGTGCGCCAGCCACGTACGTTAGACTCATCGCTATGGTCAAAAAATTCAAGCTTATTTAAATCGTGCAAATCCCAACGGATGGAAGCGTGCTCCCCGTTAATTTCGAAGGTGTATAATGCCTTGTGGCCACGGGCATAGCGGGTGGACTCAAACAAACCCAGCGAGCCGTTATTAAAATGGCAATGAAAAATACAGGCATCATCAATACCCACTTTCTGCATTTTGCCTGTGGCCTGGTGCACACGTTCTTTTACAAAAGTTTCGGTTACGGCCGACACATCTTTGATGTCGCCATTTAACCAGATTGCCGTATCAATGCAATGCGCCAGCAAATCGCCTGTAACGCCTGAACCTGCAGCTTCAACATCCAACCTCCAGGTGCCTGCACCGCCTTGTGGCACGTCGGCATTAATGGTCCAGTCCTGTAAAAAGTTTGCACGGTAATGAAAGATGCGCCCCAGCTTTCCGGAGTCAATAATTTGTTTGGCAAGGGTTACAGCAGGTAACCGGCGATAGTTATACCATACCGTATTGTTTACACCAGCCTTGTCAATAGCCTCCGTCATTTTTTTGGCTTCAGCCAATGTAGATGCCAAAGGTTTTTCGCAAAGGATCATTTTACCTGCTTCGGCGGCGGCTATAGCAATTTCGGCGTGAAAATTATTAGGGGTACAGATGTCAACGGCATCAATATCGTCACGGGCAATCAGCGCTTTCCAGTCTGTTTCATAACTTTCATATCCCCACTGTTCGGCAAAGGCTTTTACATTATCCTCGTTTCGCGAACACACCGCCTTTAATACAGGGCGATACTCCAACTCAGGAAAAAAATCGCCTACGCGTTTATAACCATTTGTATGGGTACGACCCATAAAGCCGCATCCTATCAGTCCTATTCTCAGTTCTTTTTTAGTGCTCATGATTTAAGTTGTAGGGTGTAAGTTTTAAGTTGTAAGTGAAAACGCAGAAGGCAGAACGCTTAGGGCAGAAGGCAGAACGCTTAGGGCTGAGGGCAAAAGGCATTCAGTATTCAGCATTAAGCGTTGAGCGTTCAGCATTAAGCGTTCAGCATTAAGCATTCAGCATTCAGCATTCTTCACTCCCTCCATCCATGTTTTTCCCGCACTTTAATCATGGTGGCCAGTATGTCGTTCCATGTTTGCTGCTTCTGCATAACCTCGTTTGAAAACATGCAACCGTCCCAGCAAATGTGTTTAAAGGCTTTGGTCAATTCGCCGTTTTCATCGCGAAGCCAATAGCCGGCATCATTTACGATGTCCAGCTTTCCATTAGGATCGGTTGCCTGGCAGTGGCGGCCGGTTTTATCGTGTGAGCCCGTACCATGTACGGTACCATCATTTTGTGCTACATGAAAATCTATTGTCCAGGGGCGTAGTGCTTTGGTGATGGTTTTTAATCCTTCAGTTAGGGCAGCGCGGTCGTTCCAATCAAAATCAACAGGTAATATTCTATCCTCGGGGCGGTTATAACCCAGCAGGTATAAAAGGGTGTGCGACATGTCGGCCTGGAAACCTATATTAGGGCGGTCAACCGCTTCTAAAGTTTCAATCATGGTTTTCCAGCTATGCATACCACCCCAGCAAATTTCGCCTTCGGCAGCCAGCTTTTCGCCATAGTCTGCAGCAACATCGCAGGCTTCTCTAAAAGTTTGGGCAATTAATTTTGTATTGTTGGGTGGGTCTTTATCCCAATCGGTTGGCGAGCTTGCAGAATCTATGCGAACCACACCATAAGGCCGTACGCCCAATTCGCGCAAGCGCTTACCAAAGTTGCAAGCCTTGCGAACCATCTCAACAAAAGTGGCGCGGTCCTCTTTACTACCCATTGCAGGGCCGCCCCAAATAGGTGCAACCAAGCTGCCTATATTAAGGTTAAGACTACCTATTTTATCGGCTAACTTTTTTATTTCATCATCACTGCTGTTTATGTTAACATGGGGATCGAGCAGGCCAAGGTCTACACCGTCAAACTTTACTCCATCTACTTCTGCAGCAGCAGTCATGTTCAGCATATCGTCGAACGAAATCGGCGGTTCCGAATCGGGGCCTTTGCCCACAATACCGGGCCATGTTGCGTTGTGTAATTTGGGAAAATTATTTTGTTGCATATCGTGTGGTTGAATGAAGTAAGGTGAGTGTTTGTATCAATAAGTATTAGGTCCTTTTTACTTTTTAATTTTTACTTTTTACTTTTTACTTTATCATCTCTGGGTTGCCCGGACCAAAATGCTTTAATATAACTATAGGATCGGTAGTAGAAGGGTTTATTATTTTAACGCCTTCCATTGCTGCTTTTTCGCTTACAAAAAATTCATCGTTGGTTAGTTGACCATAGCGAATTAAGGCCGGGGTTTCAATATCCCAAACGCCCATTTTACCATGCCCCTGCATTACAATTAAACCATAAGCAGCGCTGTCTTTTATAACAACAGTTGCACCGGGAGCTACCGTTAGTTCTTTTGCACTAAAGGCATCCGATAAATAACAAACCCATTTTTCAACATAGCCTTCAGCCTCCATTTCCTCAACAGCCTTTACAGGTTTGGGCACCATAAAACGGGTTTCCAATATGTTTGGGTTGGTGTTTAAATCCCAGTCAATCACTTCCATCAACTGGTCGTAATCACCTTTACGTTCAGGCGGTGTTCCGTTCCATAACAATTCTTCGGGAATGATGGCTTCGTTTACCAGCGACTGGTACATGGCAAAAACATCAGAAGCTTTTTGAGGCTCGTAAGTGCACATACTGCCGGGTGCATGCAACATACCGGGAGGTACATCCCACCCTGTACCGGGTTCCAGTTTAAATGCCTGGGAATAGGTGGTTATTTTATTATCACCCTTGGTAAAGTTTACCAGGCATTCTTTTATTTGCTCTTTAGTAGTACCAGGTGCAATACCAAAAAAGGTATAGGGAAAGTCGCCGCCGTGGTTGTTTAACTGCGGTGGAAAATAATAAGCCTCGGGTTTACCCAGTTGACCGATGTGGGCCGCATGCTCATCGTTGTGGTGAATGTGGTGCGGCAGCGGCCCCATGTTATCGAAAAACTTAGAATACATTGGCCAGCTTTGGTGTTCGTTCCAAAGACGATCGCCAATTATTTCACCTTTCAATTCGTCGATTACATCTTTTAGCAAAACCTGTTGTTCACTGTCTCCATCGCCTACTACCACTTTGCTTAACCCTTCGTGCTCGCCGGTT
>JBBSJX010000047.1:0-15390 GCA_038256825.1 Chitinophagales bacterium | reverse complement strand
TGATGGATTAGATGATGTATTCGTTGGTAATTCACGCGATCAAAAAGGCGCCATTTTTATACAAAACAAAAACGGAAAGTTTAAAAAAATTGAAAGTAAAGCGCTTGATAACGACAGCACTTATGAAGATGTAGATGCTGTATGGGTAGATGTAAATAACGACAGTCACTTTGATTTAGTAGTAGCCAGCGGTGGCAACGAGTTTTACAATCAGGAAAAATATCAATCTCCACGTGTCTACTTAAACGATGGAAATGCCAACCTGACCTTTATGCCAAATGCGTTTAGCAATGTTTTTGTAACCGCCGCTACCATTGCTCCCTACGATTTTAATAATGATGGTTTTGTTGATTTATTTATTGGCGCAAGGGCACAACCTTTTGATTATGGAACCATACCGCAGTCGTATTTGTTGCAAAACAACGGTAATGGCACCTTTACCAATGTAACCGACCAAAAAGCTAAACAGCTAAGTAACATTGGTATGGTTACCCATGCCAACTGGTTCGATGTTGACCGGGATGGAGACCTGGATTTGTTACTTAGTCTGGAGTGGGGCGCGATAACAGCCTTCATAAACAATAATGGAAGTTTTACTAAACGGGTGTTAGCTGCAAATAAGGGTTGGTGGAATTTTGTGCTTCCTGTTGATGTTGATAATGATGGCGATATTGATCTCGTTGCGGGAAACCTTGGACAAAACAGCCGGTTAAAGGCATCAACGCAGCAACCGGTAAAACTTTTTTACAACGATTTTGACAATAACGGAACCAAAGAGCAGTTGCTTACCTATTACGTACAGGGTAAAGAAATTCCTTTTGCAAGCAAGGCTGAATTAGAAAGACAGGTTCCGATATTTAAAAAGCGTTTTTTGTATGCTAAAGATTTGGCCGAAGCTTCCATCAGCAAAATACTAACCGCTGATAAGCAAGCTTCATCTACATTATTTTCGGCAGATTATTTTTCAAACGCAGTGTTTATTAACGATGGAAAAATGAATTTTTCCATTCATGAGCTACCCTGGAACGCCCAGTTTTCAACTTATAAGGATGCAATTATAATAGATGCAAATACTGATGGTTTACCTGATGTTTTAATGGTAGGAAACTATTACGATAATAATATTGAAATGGGTAGGTACGATGCAGATTTTGGTTCCCTGCTTCTAAATAAGGGTAAAGGTAATTTTGCGGTCACCTTTGTTAATGGGCTAAAACTTAAAGGCCAATCCCGCCGAATAAAAAAAATAAATATTTTAGGTAAACCCGCATTTATTGTAGCAAAAAATAATGATTGGATTACCATTTTCAAATTTATAAAATCCTGAAATTTAAGTTTTGGGTTTGCGTTCCGGCTGCAGGATTTTTAATGAGCATCGTTGCAGCCTTGACCGACTTTCGGCGGTTCGCACACTTCGACTGAAATTTTTTTCAGCAATTCAAAATATTTTTTTTCAATTTTTTATTTGTAGAGAATTCTGAAAACTGTTTTCACGAAAGCATTTTTTAATTTCTTTTTAATTTAAAATGAGTTTTTGATGAAGCTTTTATTTTACTTGTTTGAAATGTTTAAACAAAAGTGCCTTTTTTACATCACTGCATATAAATAAATTTAATATCCAAAGGCATGATATGAACCCCTAAGCATTTATTAATTTCTTAAGATGTTAGTTTTATGCCGGTTTAATATCCACTTTTAATGCACAATTAAAAAAAATATATCGGTTGAATGCAGCAATTTGTATTTTTACTGTGTCTTTTTTACATGTTAAAGTTTTTTCTGTTTTATCGGGTCTAAATCTCCCTGATTTAAAACCGTGGAAAAGGCGAATACTTAACTATTTAAAAACATTAATTAAAAACTTGCTATGCGAATCTTCAAAATTTGGCTCTGCCTAATTCTGTTTGGTGCACCTATTCTCACCTTTGCACAAACACGAACTGTTACTGGAAAAGTAATGAATTCCACAGATGGTACTCCGTTAGTAGAAGCTACCGTTTCAGTTGTTGGAACAGCAATTAGTACAAAATCTGGTCCTGACGGAAATTTTTCATTGTCTGTGCCTCAAAGTGCCAGGCAGTTAAAAGTTTCTTATGTAGGATTTGCTGATGAAACCGTTAGTATTAGTTCAGGAGTAATGCAAATTTCCCTTACTAATGCTGCTGAAAATCTTTCCGAAGTGGTTGTTACCGGTTATGGTACAGCACGCAAAAAAGATTTAACGGGTGCAACTGCCTCGTTAAAGGAAAAAGATTTCAACAAAGGTGTGTACACATCACCTGATCAATTGATCCAGGGTAAAGCGGCCGGTGTTTTAGTAATTAATAACACAGGTCAGCCAGGTGGTGCAACTACAGTGAGGATCCGTGGTTCCTCTTCAATCAGGTCGGGTAACCAACCATTATTTGTAGTGGATGGAGTTCCATTATCTGGTGGAAGTGCTCGTCCCGGTGGAAATGGTGCTAGTTATGGAAGTGATGGCGGTAACCCTTTAAACTTCATTAATCCTAACGACATTGCCAACATCGAAATTTTGAAAGATGCCTCTGCAACCGCAATTTATGGTTCAAGAGGTGCTAATGGTGTTGTAATCATCACCACAAAAAGAGGAAAATCAGGTATACCACAATTAGATGTTAGTGGTTCAACCAGTGTTTCCAGCGTATTAAAGAAGTTAGAAGTATTAAACGGAGATGAATACCGTGCTGCCTTAAAAGATTATGGTCAAACAGGTGGAGATTTTGGCGGTAATGCCGATGCTTTTGATGCCATTACCCGTACAGCAATAACTCAAAATTACAACGTTGCAATTGGCGGTGGTACCGATAACGGAAAGTATCGTGTATCTGCCGGCTACCTCGATCAGAAGGGTATCATTGAATCTTCTGAACTTAAAAAAATAACTGCTAACCTAACCAGCAGTTTTAAATTTTTAGAAAGTAAAAAATTAGGATTGGATTTAAATATTTTGGTTACGCAAACCAATGAAGGTGTTGCACCCATTTCTTCTTTTGTTGGTTTTACGGGAAATTTAATTTCGCAGGCCTTACAATGGAACCCTACACACCCTTTAAGAAAACCAGATGGTTCTGTTTGGATTGATCCTGCATTGGGTGCAACAACAATTAACCCATTGGCACAATTAGAATATTTTAAGGATAGAATCAATACCAATTCAATTATTGCAAGTGTTGCTCCTTCTTATAAAATAACCGATGAATTAGAATACAAATTATTATATAGTGTAAATCGCCAGGTGGGTGTTAGAAGAGGTTCTGTGGACCGTATTTTAAATGCCGAGGGTAGTTTAGGAAGAGGTACAGCTTTTATCTCTAATAACGAACAAACAAACTCACAGGTAACCAATACCCTTAATTATAATAAGCAAATTACTTCCAGGTTTAATTTAAATGCTCTTGCAGGTCATGAGTGGCTGATTTATGATACAAGAGGAAATTTTACCGGTGGACAGGATTTTCCGAACATTGGTTTAAATTATTATGACTTTTTGGGTTATGCAACGCAAAGCAGCCTGCGTACAGGTTCATATGCATCACCAACTACCGAGCTTCAGTCTTTTTTCGGAAGAGCGATCATGAATTTTGATGATAAATATTTAGTTACCGGAACATTTAGAGCGGATGGTTCTACACGTTTTGGTAAGAATAATAAATATGGCTATTTCCCATCCATTGGTTTAGGTTGGAACGTTTCAAATGAAGATTTTTTAAAAGGCAATACTTCTATTGATAATTTAAAACTTAGAGCTAGCTGGGGTAGAACAGGTAACCAGGAGTTTCCTTCCGGAGCTTCGTTAAACCGTTATGGTTTAGGTCAGCAAAGTATTGCTCAATCTAATTTCGGTAACGAAGATTTAAAATGGGAAACCTCCACTACAACTAATGCCGGTGTTGATTTTAGCATATTTACTGGCAGGATTAGTGGTTCGGTCGATTATTTCTATAAGAAGACAACTGATGTTTTATTTGAACAAAACATTGTACAACCAGCTCCTGGTGGAAGAATCTGGATCAATTTACCTGGTTTTGTTTTAAACAAAGGTGTTGAAGTGATGTTATCAGGTAGACTGATGAGAACAAAAGATATTAACTGGGGAATTACCGGTAACGTATCTTTTTTACAAAATACTGTTGATGGTTTAGCTGGTTTTTACGAAACAGGCGAATTGAGGGGCCAGGGATTCAGCAATGTAAGAGGTCAGAGATTAGTGAACGATCAACCGCTAAATGTTTGGTATTTGAGAAGGTTTGAAGGTTTAGATAAAGCAACCGGACAAAGCGTGTATGCTGATGGTGGCAATACTTTGTATTATTCCGGCAGTCCTAATCCTAAAACATTGTTAGGCTTATCATCCGACTTCAGCTATAAAAATCTTATGGCTACAATTAATATGAATGGAAATTTTGGCCATTACTTATTCAATAATACCGCTGCTTCGGTTTTAGGTATTGGTAACTTAGGAACAAGAAACATTGCAAAGAATTTAATCAATCAGCCTATTAAGGAAGCAATTTCAAATGCCCCGGCACCATCTACCCGTAATCTTGAAAAAGGAAATTATGTGAAGATGGCAAATGCTACACTTAGCTACAGAGTAGGTAACATTGGCAAAAACATCAGGAATATGAACATTTCATTGACCGGACAAAACCTGTTTGTTATCACCAAATATTCTGGTTTTGATCCTGAAGTAAATACAGATGCAGGTTTTGGTGGTATACCTTCGCTTGGTGTGGAGTATATTCCTTATCCTTCCGCCAGAACTATTCTTTTAGGAGTAAACTTCTCATTATAATAATTTAAAATTGCTTTTATGAAACCAATAAAGATTTTAATCTTTCTCTTTATAACCTTTGTAGCCATTTCGTGTACAAAACTTGACGAGTCGTTCAGGAGTGAACTGGAGCAAAGTAGTTCAGGGAATATTACACCAGACCAATTGTTGATCAGTGCCTATAATTCACTTAACGGTCCTTTTCAAACAGGTGACCTTTGGCACGTGTCTGAGCACACTACCGATGAAGCTATTGCGCCAACCCGGGGACCAGACTGGGATGATAACGGCCAATGGAGGGCTTTACATGCACATACCTGGAATGCGGACCAGGGACAAATTACAGGAGCTTACAATGGCCTGTTAAGTTCACAGTTTTCAGCTTCAAACGTGTTACAATTTAATCCTTCTCCACAACAAGCTGCAGAAGCCAGGTTTATCAGGGCTTTATCAATGTATGCCGTTTTGGATGGTTGGAACCAGGTTCCTTACAGGAGCGACCTTACCAATTACAAAGTTTTACCAACAACTTTAAAAGGTAAAGAAGCGGCTGATTTCATTATTGCTGAATTAAATGCAATCATTCCTACATTGCCCGATACAGGTCCAGCATATGTTGCCAATAAAAATGGTGCAAGGGCTTTATTAATGAAAATCTACCTAAATAAAGGAGTCTATTCAAATAGGGCTGCTCCAACTTTTGATGCTGCTGATATGAACCAGGTTATTACACTTGCAGATCAGATTATTAACAGTAATAAGTATTCCTTGAACGATATTTTCTATGATAACTTTGCTCCAAACAATGATTCGAAGTCTAAAGAAAATATCTATACTTTATTTAATAACGCCAGCAACAACAGGGGGGGGAACGTTCGTGGTGCAGTATTCCAGGTTTCTCACTACAATATGAACCCAAGTGGTTGGAATGGCTTTGCAACTTTGTCTGATTTTTACGACAAGTTTGAAGCAAATGATCAAAGAAGGGGAATGTATTACGATTACCCAGGTGCTTTGCCAAATCCTGGAAAAAGACAAAATGTAGGTTTCCTTATCGGTCAGCAATATGATTTAACTGTGGATACCGCTCTGAAAGACAGGAAAGGAAATGCTTTAGCATTTACAAGAACTGTAAAACTCAGGGAAACCGGCGATAATCTTGAAATTACCGGTATCAGGGTAATTAAATATCCTTTTGATTATGGAACTTCAGGCGATCAAAAAAATAACGACTGGGCTATTTTCAGGTATGCGGATGTTCTATTAATGAAAGCTGAAGCCCAATTCAGAACCGGGAATACTGCTTCACCATTATTAATTCTTAACCAAATCAGGCTTAAAAGAGGAGCAACTCCTTTATTGGCAGTTACCGAAAGCACAATGTTAGATGAAAGAGGTCGTGAAATGTACTGGGAAGGTTGGAGAAGGCAGGATTTAATTCGCTTTAAAAAGTATTTAACTCCATGGCAGGAAAAGCCTACGGACGATCCTAAGTATTTGTTGTTCCCAATACCAAGTAATCAGTTATCTGTAAATACTAATCTTTCGCAGAACCCGGGTTATTAATAAAAATAAAATTTAATTATAATCAAAAAAAAAGGTCATTTTTAATGGCCTTTTTTCTTTTTACTATGATTCGAATTTCAATTATACCATCACTTCTTTTCTTAGTTTCAATTCTGGTCCTTAATAGTTGTAAAGAGAAACCTGTTGTAACTAATAAACCATTATTTCAGTTAGTTGAAAATTCAGGTATTGACTTTACTAACACGGTAAAGAACAATCTGGATTTTAATATTTTTAGTTACCGTAATTTTTACAATGGTGGTGGGGTTGCAATAGGTGATATTAATAACGATGGTTTAAGCGATGTTTTTTTCACTTCAAACCAGGGAGAGAATAAATTGTACCTGAATAAAGGAGATTTTAAATTTGACGACATTACTTCAAAAGCAAAATTTTCGCCATCGGGTAAATGGGGTACCGGTGTCGTTATGGCTGATATTAACAGCGATGGCTGGTTAGATATTTATGTTTGTTATGCCGGGTTTCAAAAAGGTGTTGGGCAGGATAACGAACTCTACATAAATAACCATGATAATACTTTTACAGAATCTGCAAAGTCGTATGGTTTAGCGGATGGTGGTTATACAACCCATGCTGCTTTTTTTGATTACGACCTGGATGGCGATCTGGATTGTTACATTTTAAACAACAGCTTTATACCCGTTAATACACTCAATTATGCAAATAAAAGAGATCTCCGTGCCGAAGAATGGCCCGTTGCAGATTTTCTTAAAGGTGGAGGTGACAAACTTTTACAAAACGATAATGGCAAGTACGTAGATGTAAGTAAAAGTGCAGGTATTTATGGAAGTTTAATAGGATTTGGATTAGGGGTTTCAGTTGGAGATGTTAATAATGACCATTACCCGGATCTATATATATCTAACGATTTCTTTGAAAAAGACTACTTATATATTAACCAAAAAAATGGCACATTTAAAGAAGATCTGGAAAACAGAATCCAGCACATCAGTCATTCTTCTATGGGTTCCGATATTGGCGATATTAATAACGATGGGTACAATGATATTTTTACTACGGAAATGTTACCCGATAACGATTTTAGATTAAAAACAACCACTTCTTTCGAAAACATTGATGTTAATAGGGTTAAGGTAAAGTCGGGTTTTTATAACCAGTATATGCAAAACAACTTGCAGGTAAATGATCAAAATGGAAAATTTGTAGAAACGGCATATTACAGTGGACTGGCAGCATCCGACTGGAGTTGGGGCGGCCTCATATTCGATGCAGATAATGATGGTTTATCCGACATTTTTGTATGCAACGGAATTTATAAAGATGTTACCGACCAGGATTTTATCGATTTTTTTGCTAACAATGTTATTCAAAATATGGTATTAACCGGGCAAAAAGAAGATGTTGACCAGATTATAAACCGAATGCCAAGTAACCCCATTCCCAATAAGGCTTTTAAAAATATGGGTAGCCTGCATTTTTCTGACGTAGCATCTGATTGGGGGCTTGCGCAACCATCCTTCTCAAATGGCGCAGCGTATGGCGATCTAGATAACGATGGCGACCTGGACCTGGTGGTAAACAATGTAAACCAAAAAGCTTTTATATATAAGAATGAAAGTAGGGTAAGCAGTAAAAACAACTATATAGGTTTCAATTTAAAAGCCAGTGCTCCCAATACTTTTGCCATTGGAAGTGTAATTAAAACGTATGCCGGTAAAAATGTTATAAGCCGTTCCATTTTTCCAAGCAGGGGTTTTCAATCTTCAATGGATTATAAAGCTATAATTGGATTAGGCCAGTTATCTAAAATAGATTCGGTTGAAATTATATGGCCCGATCTTACTTATGAAACCATTTATGCGCCAGATTTAAATAAGGTTTATACAATTGAAAAGAGCAATAAAGCGCACAAATTTCCTTCAACTAATCTGCCGGATTTGCCAACATTATTAAGCCCGGAAAAGCAACCAGTGTTTTTGAAACACCAGGAGGATGATTATATTGATTATTACATTGAAAGAGGCATTCCCATGCTACTTTCCACCGAAGGTCCCAAAGCTGCATCTGGTGATGTAAACGGTGATGGCCTGGTTGATTTGTTTATCGGAGGTGCAGCAGGGCAATCAGGTCAGTTATACCTTCAAACCAATAATGGGTTCGCATTAAAAAAGCAACAGGCTTTTGATGTTGTTGCAGAGTTTGAAGATGCTACTGCTTTATTTTTTGATTGTGATAACGATGGCGACCTGGATTTATTTGTAGGCTCAGGAGGAAACACAAGCATACCTTTTAGCAGGGAATACCAGAACCGATTGTATATAAATGATGGCGCCGCAAATTTTACTTTAGATGGCGGAGAAATAAAGAATACGGGCATGAACACTGGGGTAGCAAGAGCCATGGATTTTGATGATGATGGCGACCTTGATTTGTTTGTAGGTAGCCGTAGCATTCCACAGAATTATGGTGAAACACCAAAAAGTTTTATATATGAAAATAATGGCAAAGGCCAGTTTCTTGAATTGCCAAAAGACCGTTACAAGGAAATAGCAAATATTGGAATGTTAACCGATGCAGCCTGGGTAGATATACAAGGCTCCAAAGAAAAGGAATTAATTATTGTTGGTGAATGGATGGCCCCACAAGTTTTTTCATATAAGAATGGAAAATTTGTTGAAGTTAAAACCAGCCTGGCTGAAATGTATGGTTGGTGGAAAACAATTGCCTTTGCCGACCTGGATAATGATGGTGACCAGGACCTGGTACTCGGTAATGTGGGAGAGAATTTTTATCTCCATCCCTCCACAGATAAGCCGGTTAAAATGTTTATGAACGATTTTGACAATAATGGCACGCCTGAAAAAATTATTACCCGCACCATTGATGGAAAAGATAAACCCGTTTTTCTTAAGCGTGAATTGGTTGAGCAGATAGCATCGTTGCGCAAGCAAAATTTAAAGTATGTTGACTTTGCAAATAAATCGGTACAGGAACTTTTTACTGCTGAGGTATTTAAAAAAAGTATTGTAAAGCAATTCAATTATTCCTCTTCGTGCATAGCCTTTAATAATGGTAACGGGCAATTTACTATTAAGGAATTGCCTTATAAAGTTCAATTATCATCCGTAAATGCTATTAAGTGTACTGATCTTAATAACGATGGTAATATTGATTTACTAATGGGAGGAAATCAATTTGGGTTTCTGCCACAATTTTCCAGGCTCGATGCCAGTTTTGGGCATGTATTGATGAATAAAGGAAAAAGCAATTTTGAATGGATACCATCCAGCCAATCAGGTATTGATATACCCGGCGTAATTAAGGATATTGTCGAAATACCGGGAAAAAGTAAAAGACAATTTGTTTTTGTTCAAAACAACGATTTTCCCCTTTTGTATACCCTCAGGCAAAATGGTGAAAAAACTAAAGCGCCCGTTAAAAAAGCAGGTAAATAAAATTGCTTACAAAACGGGGTAATAAATTTGAGTAACCCATTTTAATGTATCGGGTTCAGCTTTTCTGTCGGTAATTAATAATTGAAAAGGTTGGGCAGGCGATAGCATTTGGTGGTCACGTGCATAGTTTTCCAATTGCTTCATAGCTTCTTCAACCCTGGCTGCTCCACCATTTATTTCGGCAAACAAAATATTACCGGGAACCATTCTTTTAAGCATGACTTCGTTGTTGCCGTTTAAGGGTTTATTTACGGGTATTGCAACCATAAGTTCATAGTTTCCTAAATCTTCTACATAAGCCGAATGTAGCATGGGATGGTTGGTTTCCAAAGCACCTTGTTGCTTAATGTATTTTTTTAAAGTATTTATTCGGTCATAAATATCTGCTTGTGTTGGAGGTTGCTTTTGCAGGGTTTTTATAACCATTAAAAGGGTATCTTTTACTTTAGCAAGGTCAACGTTCAAACTATATAAATGCTCACCGTTACGGGCATAATTAATATAGCCCGACAGTATTTCGTTCATGCTCTTTTTTAATTTTTGAGCCTGCAGGTAATTACTTAATTTTCTAAAGGGTTGTTTACCTGTTTCAGGCATATTTGCTGTCCACGAAATCATCATGGAGTCTGTTGAAAACGCAAAAGTGTTTATAATGGAATTTGCAACAAAATCGCCTTTTTTTATAACCACTCCAACCGAACCAAATTGCGGGGTTCCTAAATTATATTGAAACCCATTATTAAAATAGGTGCCACTATTTTCCAAAGATTTTTCACCCGTTTCCGGCCACCATTTTTTCCAGTTATTTTCGTCAGCCAGGTTTCTGTTAACCGCTGGTTGGTTTGCGCTTAAAAATAAAATAGTTGAAACTTTTTCCTGCTTTGGAATTAAAAAAACGATGGTTAATATTAATATCGAAACCAATACAAATAATACGGCGAGCCCTTTTTTCATTCTTTGTTTTATGTATGTGAAAATATGCAATTAAACCCCTTGGCATCTTAATCTAAATGTTAACAGTCTAAGCTTGAATTAAGTAATTAACAAAACAATTTTTGCAATGTTTAAAGAAGATTTTTGGGTACCTGCTTTAGTCCTTTTATGAAGCTTCTGTTGTGTCACTCCCTTGTACCGTATCTTTTCATAGCGGCTTTTCTTGTGCACTTTTCATCAACATTATCTACAACCTGTGCATCGTTGCAGCCTGACCGACTTTTGGCGGTTCGCACCCTTGTACTTTTTAAACTTTATTTGCCATTAGATTTGCGCTGCTTAATGATTCTAAAGTACAAGTGAGTGACACAACAATGTAGATTAAAGCGATAATGTTGGTAAACAAAAATAATCTCTACGTGATTTCATTTTGCTCTTCTCTTAAAATGCCGCTGTTACTCCTATATAATTGGCAGGGGTAATTTTTTTCAATTCTTTTTTTATGGTGGCGCTTACATTCAGGTTGGCTATAAATTGTTGAATATCATCTTTTGTTATCGATGTTTTGCCTCTTGTTAATTCCTTTAATGCCTCGTAAGGCTGCGGGTAATTTTCGCGGCGTAATATAGTTTGTATCGCTTCGGCCACTACAGCCCAGTTATTCTCCAGGTCTTCTTTTATTTTACTTTCATTCAGCAGCAATTTATCCAGTCCTTTTTGTACGGATTTTAGAGCGATCATAGTGTGAGCAACCGGTACGCCGAGGTTGCGCAAAACCGTGCTATCTGTTAAATCCCGTTGCAGGCGGCTGATAGGCAACTTGGCCGCCAGGTGTTCGAGCAAGGCATTGGCCATACCCAGGTTTCCTTCGGCATTTTCAAAATCAATAGGATTTACTTTATGTGGCATTGCACTGCTGCCCACTTCGCCCTTTTTTGTTTTTTGTTTAAAATAATCCATGCTTATGTAAGTCCAGATGTCGCGGCACAGGTCTAATAAAATATTGTTGATCCGCTTAATGCTGTCGAAGTGTGCGGCCAGGTTATCGTAATGTTCAATCTGAGTGGTAAATTTTAAGCGTTGCAGGGCCAAAACATTTTCAACAAAATCGTTTCCAAGTTTAACCCAGTCTTTATTAGGGAAGGCAATGTGGTGCGCATTAAAATTGCCTGTGGCCCCACCAAATTTTGCAACATAAGGCACATAACTAAACAACTGAATTTGGTTATCTAATCGCTCCACAAAAACCATCAGCTCTTTACCTAAAGTAGTGGGCGAAGCGGGCTGGCCATGGGTGCGGGCCAGCATCGGTATGCTTTTCCAATCGCCTGCAAACCGGTGCAGCGATTTTTTTAAATTAAGTAAAGAGGGCAGGTATTCATGCTCCATACAAGCCTTCCAGCTAAGTGGAATGCTGGTGTTGTTAATGTCCTGCGAGGTTAACCCAAAATGGATCCATTCTTTATAAGCGCTGCCTTCGCACTTATCCAGTTGTTCTTTTAAAAAATATTCTACCGCTTTTACATCGTGGTTGGTAATGGATTCTATTTGTTTTATTTGTTGTGCAGAGTCGATGCTAAACTCCTCACTAACAGCCCGCATAAACTGGCGGCATTTTGCAGGCAGTTTAAAAAACTTTTTGTCAGCTAAAAAAAAGAAATATTCAATTTCAACAAAAACCCGGTATTTAATCAATGCATATTCCGAAAAATATTCTTCCAGTACCTGAACTTGTTTGCGGTAACGGCCATCTATGGGTGATATTGCTGTAAGGGTTGTTAGTTCCATAAAAATTTTGTAGTGATGAAATAATTTTACCTGCGGTTATATATTACCCGGCAGTTAACATGCTTATTAAAAAAATAGTATTTTACCGTTAATGATATGTTGAGATGCTTTTTAATAGGCTCGCAAAATTTATGTTCAAGGCTTCCATTAATAAAAAACGTTTTTCTTTGCAGCTCAAAATTAGATGAATTGGACAAGACTATAAGAGTGGGGGCAGTGAGTTATCTGAATACGAAGCCATTGTTGTACGGATTAAAGAACGGATTTGAAATTAAAAACCTGAAATTAATTGAAGGATACCCGGCAAAAATTGCCGACATGTTGCTGAAAGACGAAATTGACTTAGGGTTGGTTCCGGTAGCCATTTTGCCTAAAATGCCAGAGTATTACATTATTACCGATTATTGTATTGCTGCTGATGGCCCCGTTGGTTCGGTTTGTTTGTTTAGTGAAGTTCCTCTTAAAAAAATTGAAAAAGTTTTGCTGGATTACCAAAGCCGCACCTCAGTAGCACTGGCAAAAATTCTGTTTAAAAATTATTGGAATATTGAGCCCGAGTTTACGAACGCTTCTGAAGATTTTAGAAACCAAATAGCAGGCACTACGGCTGCGGTAGTTATTGGCGACCGGGCATTTGAGCAACGATCACAATCGCTATTTAAATACGACCTGGCCGAAGCCTGGAAGGATTATACCGGTTTGCCATTTGTGTTTGCTGCCTGGATAGCTAATAAAAAATTACCCGAAAATTTTATTGAAAGCTTTAATAGAGCCAATGGAATAGGCGTGAACAACATTGATAAAGTGGTGGCTCAAAATCCCTACGATTTATATGATTTGCATACCTATTTCACCCAAAATATAAGCTACGAACTAACCCCTGAAAAAAGAGCAGGATTAAAGAAATTTCTTTCGTTATTATAAGGCAGGTCTGCTTATTATTATACTTAAACCCTGCTCATCATATCTGCAGTTTGTTCATCTACTGCATCAATGGTACTTTTTTTCCAGATTATTTTTCTGCCAATAGATAAAAGGGTAAATGCTAAAACGGAACAGCATGCCATAATAAACGTCATGGGCAAAGCCGTATGGTTGCTTAATATACTTACCAATGCGGAGGTAAAAGCGCCAATTCCCATTTGAATGCCCCCTAATAATGCAGAAGCGCTTCCGGCCGTTTTGGTAAAAGGTGCTAGCGATAAGGCCGATGTATTGGGAAAAGTGAAACCCTGGCAACATAAAAAAACAAAACAAAGCGCCATGGTCGAAAACAATCCGAGCACTGTAAAATAAGTGCCGGTAACTAAAATGATACCCGTAATGCTTTGTATAAATAATGCGGTCCGCGTAATTTGTTCGCTTGTAAAGGTTCGCAAAAACAAACTGTTAAGTTGACTGGAGGCTATTAAACCCGCTGCAATAGATGCGAAAATCCATCCATACTGCCGTTCGGTTACTTTAAAAATTTCCATAAAAACATAGGGCGACCCGGCTATATAGGCATACAAACCTGCCGATGCAATGGAACCTGTTAAAGCATAGGTATAAAATTGTGGGACAGTAAGTACGCTATAAAAATTTTGGAGTATCCGTTTGGGCCTAAGCGAAAAAGATGGATCGGGTGGCCGACTTTCGGGTAAAGCAAAGTGAACAGCCAGTATTATAAACAAAGCCAACCCGGTTAATATAATAAATACCGAATGCCAGCCAAAAGCAGCCGTAACATAACCTCCTAACGTAGGTGCTATAATGGGCGAAACGCCAACAACCAACATGAGTAACGAAAATACTTTTGCATTTTCATGAACCATAAACAGGTCGCGCACCATGGCCCGGGAGGCTACCATGCCCACGCAACCACCTAAGGCTTGTAACAATCGTAAAGCAATTAATGCATCGGCTGTTGTGGCCAGTGCACACCCAATTGATGCGAGTAAATAAACTACCAGGCCAACATATAAAGGTTTTTTACGCCCAAACCTGTCAAGCAAAGGGCCGTATACCAACTGCCCGAACGATATACCTATAAAAAAACTGGAAAGTGAGAGCGAAACATGTGCAATAGTTGTATCTAAATCCCTTGCTATCTCCGGAAAACCGGGTAAATACATGTCTATTGATAAAGGCCCGATAGATGATAACAGGCCTAATATCAAAATGGTGAAAAATTTTTTACGTCCTTTCATAATGTTAAACGTACAAAACCATACGGTAAATTTTTAAGGACGAAAAACGAGCGGCAGGGTTTTATTGAAATTTGTGCTTATAAAAGCAAACCTGCTAAAGTAAGTTTTGGTTAAACCAGGAGTTACAATCAAAAACTATTTAAATAGTTTTTAATTCTTCTTCAATCAATTCTTCAAATATTGCCTGGTTTTTCAAAATCCATTCAGGAAGCGGTGCAAGCGAAACTATTTTCCAAACATTATCATTCTTTTCCATGTTAAAAATAATTCGGTTACCCCTGTCGTCGCTCACATCAACTGTAAACATTCCTTCCTTTAAGCCATTTATTTTTCTAAAGTTAAATTCTCTTAAACGGCCATCTGCTTTTACCAGCTTGGTAAATTGTATATTTTTAATAAACTGTATTTTCATAAATAAAAGGTAAGGTCTTTCTTGCTTTTTTAAGCTGCAACTTCACGTATTCTCCATTGCATTAATCATGCAAAACTATGCGAATCACCTATCGGATTTATAAAAATTATTCAACATTATGAATCAATTGTAAATCCAATCATCTAATTCATATGTTGAGAACTTAATAACAGCACTGATAATTAACGGTTTAGTATAATGGTATTTTTATTTTTTGGGGGTCAGCAAATACAATCAATATTGAGCTTTGGTTGCGTCGCACTCTTGTAC
>JBBSJX010000046.1:0-15406 GCA_038256825.1 Chitinophagales bacterium | reverse complement strand
CGTTTTTCCATAAATGCTGAATAGTAGTTTTTATATGCGCGGCTTCATTAAAGGTGGGAATTACTACACTAAGCATACTTCGGCATCTTTATCATTAAACTATTGCCATATTTAATAAGGTGTTTTAAGGCATCCATTAATAATTCTAAAATAACGATTTTAAAGGGCTACATGTTTTCGTTCAATTCCTTACCTCTTACTGTTTTACAAAGATGGAATTCTTCAAAATCCCTTTATTATTCCTCACCACTAGCCAATAAGTTCCGGGTGCATAATTTGAAATATTGAAATGGTGATTTGATATACCGTTTATAACATTCAACTGCCTGCTTTGTAAAACAGTTCCATTTTGATTAACTATGGTAGCATTAACAATGTCATCTTCATTATTCGACAAGATAACCTGTACCCTGTCAGTAGCAATAGTGGGGTAAGTTGAAATTATTCCAAATCCTTTTTCTTTTAAAAACACTTTTCTAACCAGGGAGTTATAATATTTCCCATCAATATTTCCTACATTAATTCTGTAAAAAACATTTCCAAGATAAGCGTTTGCGCTGTCTGCAAAATCAAAAGGCTGCTGGCAGCGAACGCGATCGGCGGTAAACGTATGGATGGTTTTGTATTCTATCCCATCTGCTGACTTCTGAATTTGAAAATTTGCATATTGCAGAAAGCAAACTGTTTTAAAATAAAGTTTGGTAACATTATTATTCACACTGGCATCAAACAATGAAAGCCGGATGGTATAATAGGAGCTATCAGTTTGTGCCGAAGCTGAATAGAGTATTAGTACAGAAGAAATAAATGTAAAAATCTTTTTCATAACTCATTATTAAAGTACTTGTTTACTTGTAATGTTTTTTGAAAGGAATTTTTGATTCCGCCCCTCAAAAGTATGTATACCTCAATAAGCAGCATTCATAAATTTACTTAACATATAAATTTATGCCTATGATATTGCCTGTACAATTATAAACAGTTTTCCAAGTTGCCATAAAAAACTGCGATTCTAACCGGTACCGATCGCTAGAAGTACAACGATGCTGCTTAAATATCAACTTTTGGTTTCAAAAAAACACCAGGATGCTTTTTTAATTAGTGTGGTAAACGTTTATACAGGGTCTTTATGGAGCCGGCATTTCATCCTGCTTCAACTTTTGTTGCGTCGCACTCTTGTACTTTTATAACTTTAAGGAACAATAATTGCAAAACTCCCATTGTGAAACGCTACGACTATATTATTTCAGGCGCCGGTGCTGCCGGTTTAAGTTTGCTGATGCGCCTTATGATACAAGGCGGACTCAACAATAAACAAATATTGGTGATAGATAAGGAGCCAAAAACATCCAACGATCGCACCTGGTGTTTTTGGGAGCAAGCCCCCGGTATGTTTGAGCCTATTGTGCACCACAGTTGGCAACAAATGCATTTTTACTCTGCCTATTTTTCTTCGTTACTGAGTTTGTTTCCATATAAATACAAAATGATCCGCGGCATCGATTTTTACAATTTTGTAATGGCCGAAGCGGAAAAGTTTTCAAACATTACTTTTCAATACGGAAATGTGGAAGCGTTTGCAAACGAAGGCGACGGTGCTTCGGTAATTGTTGATGGAACCCGCTTTACTGCTGATTATGTGTTTAACAGTATTTTACTCTCCAGGCCGGCAGTTCCGGCAGATAAGTATTATTTACTGCAACATTTTAAAGGCTGGATGATAGAAACGCCAGAGCCCGCTTTTGATATGGAGGTTGCTACCCTTATGGATTTTAGGGTAAGCCAGCAAAAAGGAACCACTTTTGTATACGTGTTGCCCGTTGCAAACAATAAAGCTTTAGTGGAATACACCCTCTTTACAAAAGAGTTATTACCTGCCGATGCCTATGATGTAGCGCTGAAAGATTATATAGCAAGTTACCTGCGCCTTAATGAATATACCGTTACTGAAACCGAGTTTGGAATAATACCCATGACCAATATGAAATTTTTGAAAGGTGAGGGGAGCATTGTTAATATTGGAACGGCGGGCGGACAAACCAAGGCCAGTAGTGGCTATACTTTCAGGTTTATTCAAAAGCAATCCGATGCCATTATTGAGGCGCTTTTAAAAAATGTGCATCCGCAGGTGCCGGAAAAACTTTTAAATAAACGCTTTAATTTATACGACAGCACTTTACTAAACATATTGCACCATAATAAAATGGGAGGTGATAAAATATTTGCTGACTTGTTTAGTAAAAATGAACCTGCCCGTGTGCTGCGCTTTCTTGATAATGAAAGTAGTTTGGAAGATGAAATTAATATTATGCACAGCGTGCCTTCGGGTATTTTTATGAAGGCCGCTTTCCAGGAAATATTCAGATAAATAAATTTTTATGCAAAAAGTAATTACAATTACCCTCAATCCCGCTATCGACAAAAGCACCTCGGTTAAATCCATGGTTCCTGATAAAAAGCTGTATTGCGCTAAACCAAAATTTGAACCCGGTGGGGGTGGGGTAAATGTGTCGAGAGCTCTGTTGAAAATGGGCGAAAAATCAACAGCTATGTACCTGGCGGGTGGGTATAGTGGAAAGTTTTTCGAATCGCTGTTAAATGAAGAAGGTGTTGAATCTTTAGTTATAGAAACTAAAGGTTTAACCAGAGAAAATATGATTGTGGTTGATGAAACCAACAATTTACAATACCGGTTTGGAATGCCGGGAGCAACAATATTAAAAGAGGAAATAGATAATTTATTCGAGGTTTTACAAGCCGCAGAAGGAATGGAATACATAGTAGCCAGTGGTAGTTTACCTGATGGAATGGATGCGGGTTTTTTTAAAAAACTGGCGGAAATTGCTAAGCATAAAAATGCAAAATTGATTGTAGATACTTCAGGTGAATCATTGCGACAAGCAATAAACGAAGGCGTTTTTATGATTAAACCCAATCTTGGAGAACTAAGTATGTTAAATGGGGTAGAGGATTTGCAGGATGATGATATTGTAAAATATGCACGGGCAATAATTGATAAAAAGGGGGCACAGGTTGTAGTCGTTTCTATGGGAGCTTCAGGGGCAGTTCTAATAACTGCTGACGAAATCATTAATTCCTCATCGCCTACGGTGCGTAAAAAAAGTACAGTTGGGGCAGGAGATACCATGGTTGCCGGTATGGTAAAGGCAATGCTTCAGGGCTGGGAGTGGAAGGATGTTTTGAAATATGGAATTGCGGCAGGAACGGCTACCACCATGAATTCAGGAACTGAACTTTGCAAAAAAGTGGATGTGGAGCGATTGTTTACTTTTCTTAAAAAATATGGCTGATACATTTATTCTATTAAAAAATCTTTCCAGGCAGGTTGGGTACAAGTAACAAAAGATGGATTATTAAATACAAATTCAAGACACTTTGATAAATCCTGGGGGCGATTGTATTTTTTAATAAAAAAAATTGCACCCAGTTGATACGAAATTTTAATCACCAAATCGTAAGCGGAGGAAGATAGGATTACAATAGGTACATTCTTTATATTAACGCGCTCCTTTAATTCCTCTAATATTTGTAATCCTCCTTTATAAGGCATATTTATATCAAGAAAAATGACATCGGGATGAATGTTGGTTTCAAGCATGTTAAACAATGAATAACCATTTTCTACTCGCATAATATCAATTGATGCAGAGATGGTATTAACTGCCTGTACAAAATTTGTGTAATGCAAGTTGTCATCTTCAGCCAATAATATGCTGCTAATTGGTTTTCTCATTAATATTGAATGGTATTAAAAAAAACAAAATTATTAACCGGTTAATACTCTATGTGCTTAGCACGGTTAATTACAAGATGATTGTAATAGTTGTCTAAGTTAGTAATAATCATCTCTTTATTAGATAAAGTTCTGAGTTGTTAAATTTTTTAAAAGCATTTAGCCCAGTTAATCAAATAGGAAAAATAGGAAAGGAATAAACTTGTGTGTGTAGGAAAATAAAGGGCAAAAAAAATGGCAAGTTACTTACATCGCACCGCTCAACCATTTACCCTTGCTACATTCCTGTCCTGGGGGATTCAATAGGAGCTGGTCGTATAAGACTTGCCGGTGCAAACATATAAGAATATGATTAAACAGCAAAAACATAGTTGCAATTAATTTTTAAAAGTGTTTCCTAACCCCTTTATTTTTAAAATACTCAAATGAACATTTCATTAAAATTAAAACTACCATAAACATCCCTGTCAATTGGTTTGGCACAATTAATGGTTAATAGGCACATAAATACCAATCAAATGAAAAAATTTATTACACCATTATTTGGAATACTACTGATAGTATTAGTTATTGCCGGTTGCGAAACCATTAAAAATCTTCCTACAAATACAACAGGTGGCCTGTTTTCTTTAAATGGTAGCTGGAAATTAAATGCTACTACCGATGATAAAGCGTTGGTGGGTACAATTATAACTGTGTACCCTGTAGTTGGAAATGGTTCATTAAAAACCATTCAAAACAATACCTATTGTGTTAAAGAAGGAGATTTACTTTGGAATAATGTTAAAAGTAATGGAGCAGGTGGCTTTTCCTTATCAAGCCTGGTAAGCGCCTGTGATGGCAAAACTGTAACAAGGGATGCTTTATTAACCGTAATTAATAATGACGAGGTTTCTGTAACCACTCGCACAGCCTCAGGAAGCGAGTTGATACAACAATGGAAGAGAGTTACATCTAAATAGGCCCGTTTTAATCCAATTCCATATTTTTAAACTGTCGGTTTCGACAGTTTTTTTATTTTCAACAAGTTCGTTTTTCGGTTTTTTTTAATAAAATTGTGAGTTTAAACCTATTGTCGTAAACTTTAGGATTGCCATACAGAGAATAGTGCGGAAAAAGCTGCTATAAAAAGATGCGGTACAAGTGAGTGACACAACAAGAGTTGATCAAAGAACAAATGTTTGCTCCCAAAATATTCTTAAGTTAATTACATTGAATTTAAACCTATATTTTTTTTATTTTAAGGTTAAATAAATGGTTGATGAGTGGATTTGTGTTTCCATTGTGGAGCTTCTTTAAAAAAATCACATTTATACTTTACTTTGTATAAAATCCCCATCTACTTATATGAGTAATTATGTAAATCCTAACAGGTTACGACAAATTTCATTTTACGTGTTACTGGTATTTATGTTTGTTTTTCTCTTTCTACAAATGAGGGCATTTTTACCGGCATTTTTAGGAGCTATTACTTTTTATACCCTTATGCGAAAGCAGATGTTTTACCTGGTGTACAAAAGAAAGTGGAAAAATGGATTAGCGGCGGGGTTACTTCTATTTTTATCCTTCCTCATCGTTTTATTACCCGTTTATTTCACGATCAATATTTTATCATCGCGAATAGGATATGCCATTAAAAATTCGGATGTTATTGTTGATGCAGTTAATAAAAATATGCGTTTGTTGGAAAACAGGTTTCACCTGGAAATTATGAGTGGAAATACAGACAGGGTAAGTGGAGTAGTAGGCAATGCCCTTAAGAGTATATTGGGTGCCACCTTTAACTCCCTCATGTCTGTAGTAATTATGTATTTCATTTTATATTTTATGTTGATCAACATAAGAAGACTTGAAAAATGGGTATATGAATTTATTCCGTTAAAACATGATAACCTGGCTGAAGTAGGACATGAATTTAAAATCCTCGTGGTTTCAAATGCATTGGGAATTCCGCTGGTGGCTATACTACAAGGAGTTGTAGGCTTATTAGCTTATTTATTTTTAGGGGTAAACGACGTGTGGTTCTGGTTTGCATTTACCTGTATTGCCTCCATGTTGCCTTTTGTGGGCGCAGCTTTAGCCTATGTTCCATTGGCCCTGGTACTTTTTGCCAATCACCAAAACTGGCAGGGCATTTTTATGTTAGCTTATGGCTTTGGCATTATTGGAACGGTTGACAATATCTTCAGGTTTATGCTCCAAAAAAAAATGGGCGATGTTCATCCGTTAATTACGGTTTTCGGCGTAATCATTGGATTGAACCTTTTTGGGTTTATTGGTTTAATCTTCGGGCCCATATTAATCTCCATGTTTATTTTATTGGTTCAGGTATACATGAATGAATTTACAGAAACCCGAAATAGTTTAAAAAAAGATTTGAGCTCCCCGGAAAAACCGACCTGAAAAAATTTTAACTTGGCTTGCCACAATAAATATCCTACTTTGCCTGTTAACCATTAGCAAACTTTTTTATTGTAAAATGATTATTTTTTATGGTTATGCTTAAGAAAAATGTGCTACATAAAGGTTTATTAGTAATGGTACTCCTTTCGGTTGTTTGTACCTCGTGGGCCAAAGCTGGCGACAATGATTTTACTGATGGTAAAAATTTCCCTTCATTATTAACCAGTTCGGCGCAATCCCCTGCTTTAAAAAGAATGAGCGATTCCCTATACGATATTATAGGGCTTAATAATTATGGTTTGGAGCGGGAGGTATTTTACTCGGCGTTAAAAGGTTATGAGATACTTGATAAGAAAGGAATGATAAGGAAGAAGAACGTTTTAACGATCTGCGATTATAGCCAAAGCAGCAATAATAAAAGATTGTACGTAATAAATGTAAAAGAGGGCAGGTTACTGTTTAATACATTTGTTTCGCATGGTAAAAATAGCGGCGGAGAGTTTGCAACCAGTTTTTCTAATCTTACCGAATCCAATAAAAGTAGCCTGGGCTTTATGTTAACTGCCGAAACCTATAGTGGAAAAGCAGGTTACAGTATGCGATTTGATGGGATGGAACCCGGTATAAATGATAAAGTAAGAGCGAGAGATATTGTGTTACATGGTTCCAATTTTGTAAATGCACGGGTTGTGGAAGAAAGAGGAAGAATTGGCAATAGCCTGGGATGCCCGGCTGTTCCAAACGATAAACGCAAATTAATTATTGAGGCTATTAAAGGCGGTAGTTGTTTCTTTATCAATCATCCCGATAGTTGGTATACCCGTACCTCTACCATTTTAAATGCAAGATTTGATATTGTTCCCATTGCAACTTTAGCAAATCTACCAACCGTTGAAACTGCTTTAGCAACACCTGTAAATGCAGGGTCATAAATTTTTGGTGGTATTGTTTAGTTACATTCAACCCTGTTTAACAACGGGGTTTTTTTATGCAGGGTAGATTTTAAACGCTGCTATAAAATGTAATGTAAAAGTGTGCGATCCGCCAGTAGTCGGTCAGGCTGCAACGAACGCTAAATAGATGACAAATGCCAGCCCCCCCCAAAAAAATCTTATGTACTAAGTACCATGGATTTATTGGCTATGTAGTCACAAACTTTATCTTCGTAACATGCTTGCAAAAAAATCTTTCCTTTTTATTATTTGTATTGTTGTTTTAGCATCAAAAAATGTAAAAGCCCAAACGCCTGAAACCTATAATAGCGCAGATATTTATATGCAGCTTAAAAAGCTGAATGTGTTGGGAAGCCTGCTTTATATTGCCGCCCACCCCGACGATGAAAACAATGGCTTGCTCCCTTATTTTGCTAAAGAAAAGTTGTACCGCACCGGTTACCTGAGTTTAACGCGTGGCGATGGCGGGCAAAACCTCATTGGTAGCGAACAAGGAATTGAACTGGGTCTTATTCGTACCCAGGAACTTTTGGCCGCACGCCGAATTGATGGATCAGAACAATTTTTTAGCAGGGCATTTGAATTTGGATTTAGTAAAAACCTGACGGAAGCGTTGCGCATCTGGGACCGCGAAAAAATATTGAGTGATATAGTTTGGGTTATCCGCCAATACCAGCCCGATGTTATAGTAAAACGTTTTCCACCGGATGCCCGAGCTGGCCATGGGCATCATGCCGCTTCTTCTTTTTTAGCCGACGAGGCATTTATTGCTGCTGCCGACCCTAACCGCTTTCCCGAACATTTTAAGTATGGTGTTAAACCCTGGCAAGCTAAACGCATTGTTTGGAACACTTATAGTTTTGGCAGTACTAACACTACCAGCAACGATCAATTAAAGTTTGATGTGAGCGGTTATAACCCTTTAATAGGCAAAAGTTATGGTGAGCTGGGTGGCGAAGCCCGCAGCATGCACAAAAGCCAGGGCGAAGGCAGGCCCAGAAGAAGGGGACAGTCATTCGAATATTTTGTTACCCTTAAAGGTGATGCTCCTAAAACGGATTTAATGGATGGTATTGTTACGGATTGGAACCGTTTACCGGGCGGTGCAGCCATACAGGCAAGTGTTAATCAAATTATTGCCAACTATAATTTTGAAAAACCTTATTTATCGGTACCGGCATTGGTAAAATTATATGCAGCGCTAAAGCCATTTCCTGAAAGTACCTGGAAGAATAAAAAAATGGAAGAAATACAAGGGCTGGTTGAAGCTTGTGCCGGTTTGTTTGTGGAAGCTACCACAACTAAGGAAGCTGTAGTACAAGGTGAAACTTTAAATGTTGAATATTTTTTAAATAAGCGTAACCCGGCAAATATTTCAATTAATTCAATAAAACTGGATGGCTTTGATACAACGTTAAATGTAGCATTGCCGGATAATGAAAATATAAGGTTGGTAAAGCCTTTTAATATAGCGGACAATAAAAAAATATCACAGCCTTATTGGCTGGAATATCCCCAGTTGGAAGGATCTTTTGATGTTAGGGACCAAATGATGATTGGCAAAGCTGAAAATGATCCGGCTTACCAGGCAACGTTTAATGTAAATATAGAAGGAGAAAATTTTGTAATTAACCGCCCGGTAAAATATAAGTATGTTGACCTTGTAAAGGGTGAATTATATCAACCGCTGGTAATACTGCCTAAGGTAGAAGTTGGTTTTATGGCCAATAATTTTCTGTCGTTAAACGGCAAGGAAGTGCCGGTTAGAGTACATTTTTTATCTAACGAACCTACAGCGCCAAAACACGATCTTTCGGTTTCAGTTGATGGAAACTGGAAGAAGGCACCCCGCACCCTTTCAACCAGCGACAGAGATAAAGGCGATTATGTTCAAACATTATTTTATACTCCACCTGTTTCACCAACAAGTGTAAAAACAAATATAAATGCTGAAGCCAAAGTAGGTGATGCAATTTACACAGGTAGCAGACGAACCATTGCCTACGATCACATACCCACCATCACATATTTTGCAAGAGCTAACGCTAACCTCATTAAGCTGGATATAGCCATGGTTGGTAATAAAATAGGTTACATAGCTGGTGCCGGCGATAAAGTTCCCGAGGAGTTAACCGCCATGGGTTACAATGTAGCATTTATTGCAGAAGCCAATCTTACCGACGAATACCTGAAACAATTTGATGCGATTGTTGTAGGAATTAGGGCTTTTAATATTTTCGAATACCTAAGTAACAAGCAGGAAGTATTAAACCGATATGTAAAAAATGGAGGCAACCTCATAGTGCAATATATGAAGGCAAACCAGGTTGGTTTAAACCAGATTAAGGTGGGGCCTTATCCTTTAACGGTTTCTAACACAAGAGTTACCGAGGAAAATGCAAAGGTTACTTTTTTAAATCCTGCCCACCCGGTGTTTAATTACCCTAATAAAATTACCGAAAAAGACTTTGAGGGCTGGGTGCAGGAAAGAAGCACTTACCAGGCCGAAGGTGCCGATAAACAGTATGAGAGGCTGATTAGTATGTACGATGAAAACGATAAGCCCAGTAACGGCAGCCTGGTTATAGCAAAATACGGTAAAGGAAATTTTGCGTATGTTAGCCTTGTCTTGTTCAGGCAATTGCCTGCCGGTGTGCCGGGTGCATACAGGTTAATGGCCAATTTAATAGCACTTCCAAAAAACAATGCCCCGGCTAAACAACCGGCCAATTAATTTATACAAAATGCAAAAACGAAAAAAAATCAGTTTTACCATGCTCATTATCATCGGGCTTATTATAGGCCTGTTAATAAAGCGTGTGGCATTAGGTTTAGTAATTGGGCTTGTTTTAGGTTTACTGGCCAGTGGCCTGGTAAGTTCGGGCAAAAACGAACGCGATAATTAATGTAAGTATTAGTGATTAGTGAGAAAGGTTTTGGGAACCGGCATTTGTTTTTCATAGCAGGCATCGTTGTGTCACTCACTTGTACTGATAAATCTATTTTCGACAGCAAAATTTAGTACACCATTTATTAGCTTGCTTCAAGCAGGTTTTAAATACAAATTCATTTTTTCTATGGGCGATAGACACATCCCGATGTTTAAAAAATGGAGCCATTGGTATACCCTGGTCATATTGTTCCTGGTATTACTGATTATCTTTTTTGCATGGTTTACTAAATATTTTTCATGAGCAAAATTGATTGGATTGTACTTATAACCACCTTGCTGATTATTATAACTTATGGTTTATATAAAAGCCGTACGTCAAAAGATCTGGATGGTTATTTTTTAAGCAACCGCTCCATGCCATGGTACCTGGTGCTATTAAGTATTATGGGTACACAGGCAAGCGCCATAACCTTTTTATCAGCTCCCGGCCAGGCCTTTACCGATGGTATGCGTTTCGTGCAATACTATTTTGGATTACCCCTGGCAATGGTGGTACTCTGTATCACCTTTGTTCCCCGTTTTTCAAAACTCAGGGTATTTACGGCTTACGAGTTTTTAGAAAATCGGTTCGATCTTAAAACGCGGATGTTTACCTCCTTCCTTTTTTTACTGCAACGCGGCTTATCAACCGGTATCAGCATATATGCGCCTTCCATCATACTCTCCAGCCTTTTAGGTTGGAATATATTTTTGACCAATATTTTTATGGGGGGATTGCTGATTATTTATACCGTAACCGGCGGGGCCAGGGCTGTTGCTTATACTCAGCAATTGCAATTTGTAATCATTTTTGTGGGCATGTTTTTGGCGGGTTATATGATTGTTCACCAGTTGCCCGAAGGTGTTGGATTTATTGATGCGCTAAAAGTAAGTGGTGCATCGGGTAAGCTGAATGTGATAACAACCGGTATTAAAAATGGCAAATTTGATTGGAACGACCGGTATAATATATTTAGTGGGGTAATAGGTGGTTTCTTTTTGGCGCTCAGTTATTTTGGAACCGATCAAAGCCAGGTGGGCCGCTACCTTACCGCAAAAAACAGTACCGAAAGTAAAGTTGGTTTATTAATGAATGGCCTGGTAAAAGTGCCCATGCAATTTTTTATATTATTGATAGGAGCATTGTTATTTACTTTTTACCAGTTTAAGCCATCGCCTGTTTTTCATAACCGTGCAGTAGAGGAAAAAGCTTTTAATACCCCGTACCGCGATTCGCTGATGGCCATAAAAGAATCGTACAATAAAGTAAACCTGCAGCAAAACCAGTTAAGCCTGGGTTATGTAAACGAAGGGCATAACAAAGGTTTATCGGAGCAGGTATTAAAAGACAGCCTGCAGGAGGGTGTTGCCAAAATGCAACAGTTAAGGGTTGATTATAAAAATTATATAGGTAAAGCATTACCGCTGGCTGATAATAACGATACCAATTATATATTTCTGCGGTTTGTAGTTGATTTTTTACCCGTAGGATTAATTGGATTACTCATCGCCATTATTTTCCTGGCCTCGTGGGGGAGCATTGCGGCCGCTTTAAACTCCCTGGCCTCTTGCACCATGATTGATTTTCACCAACGTTTCAGAAAAAAAGATTTATCAGAAACAACCTTAATAACCAGCGAAAGAGAATACAGAACCTCGCGCTGGTACACTTTTGCCTGGGGAGTGTTTAGCATTTTTGTAGCGCAGTTTGCTAATAGAATGGGTAGCCTGATTGAAGCGGTGAATGTGTTGGGCTCCCTGTTTTACGGAGTTATATTGGGAATATTTTTGGTAGCATTTTATATGAAAAAAATAGGAGGAAAAGCAGTTTTCTGGAGTGCCGTTGTATCGGAAATTGGAGTGGTGACTTTGTTTGTTTTAAACCAGAGCGGGGTAATTGGGTTGAGCTTTTTATGGTTAAACGTGGTGGGCGCTTTATTAGTAGTATTTATTTCGTTGATATTGCAATACCTTTTACCCGGCACTTCTAAGCCTGCTTTGAGTACTTCTTAATATGCTGGCGGGAAAAGCTGCTACAGGTTATATTGTACACGAGTGCGACGCAACAACAGCCGAAGCAGGATAAAATGTTTGTTACCCCAAAAGTATCCCTGCTTATTAAGTGCTATAAATGTTGAGGAATTACTTTAAATATAAAAAGCCCCGCAATTGCAGGGCTTTTATATTATTTATAAACAAGGTTATTTAAAAAGGTCGTTAGCTTGTTTTACGTAATCATCGTTTTTTGCGGCAGTGGCTAAAGCTTTAACCTGGCCAGCAGTTGCTTTTGCAGCGGCAACATCACCCATATCTTTTTGAATTTTTGCTTTTAACATATGGATCCAAAACGCTTCTTTGCTTTCGGTGATTGCTTTATTTACATTTTCAAGGGCTTTTGCATTATCCTTATCCCACTCATAATAAAAGGTTGCGGCCTGGTAATAAGGCTTTTTTTCGCCTTTTAATGCAGCTTCCAACTGGGTGCGCAAACGGTCTTTTATGTTTGTAGTAATAGGTACCGCAACCGAAGTTTTGCCCCACATAAATTGCAGGTGGCAACTTTCGGGTAATATGTTGCCAAACTGCATGGTAAAGGTTTCAACGGGTTGCTTTAATTTACTTGTTGTTGCAGCAACATGTACCACATCATTACTTTCTTTAAAACCCTCGCCGCCAGGGTAAGCAGTTCCTTTGCTAAAAACTACATCCCAGGTTGATTTATTTGGAACCGTGTAAATTACATAACTGCCACTTTCCAAAGTTTTACCACCAATAGTTACGTTATCGCTAAAGGTAATTTTTGTAGCAGCATTTGCACCGGTACGCCAGGCTTTACCCAAAGGTGCAATAGGACTGTTTGCTTCAAATAATTTACGGCCTTTAATGGAAGGACGGCTGTAGGTAAGTTCAATTTTTCCCATTCCAAAATCCTGTTTAATAGTTTGGGTAGGACTAGGGGCAGGCATGCTCACCTGTGCATTTGATTCTGCAGCAAATAAACCAGCGGCTGCAATAGCAATCATAAAATATTTTTTCATACTGTAACTTTTTTACAAACCTAAAGCATTTTAAAACAAAGGATTTAGGTTAATTAAAAGGTTGGTGTTAAAAATTTATTTCTATTCGCCCTAAACTGTTGGGTGTTTTACTGTTCCATTTGGGGCCTTGTTCAAGTATTTCAATCATTTGCATATAGTTTTCAGGATTGTCAAATTGTATTGCCCTGAAATTATAGGGTATTCCTTTAGCGTTAATTTTAAATTCTATGGTTACAAATCCCTTTAAATTGTCCTGGTTTTTTTCCTTAAATTTTGTTTCAAGGTATTGTTGATAACCAGGCCAGCCTTCCAGGGGCTCAACACCCGTATTTTTGGTGAATGTTATATTTTTTATAGCAATAATATCATTCTTTTTTCTACGCGTCATTTCACCAATTACTGTTTCAGCTAATCCTTTTTCCTGCTGTTCTTTTACAATAATTACATTATTGCTGTTGGTACTTTTAATGGTAGTTTTTTGTGAAATATAGCCTTGAGCCAGCACTTTAATTTCCATAATACTATCCGGAGCGGAGATTGTAAATTTTCCTTTTGTATCCGCAATAACCCCATCATTATTACTACCATAAATGGTTGCAAAAGGTAAGGGCTCGCCGTCCGTTCCAATAACTTTTCCATTAAACTCAAATTGTGGTGCAAAAACTTTTTTCGAACTTCTTTCCGCCATCATTGCACTGGCTTCAGGAGTATTATTATTCAGTTTTTCATCGCTGTAAATATTTGAACTGCCGGCAGAAGAAAGATCAGCATCGTTTGCAGCTTGTTGTGATTTCTTAAAATTCGGTTCACGCCCGGCTTCATAGCCCGTAAACGGTGCATTTTTTTCGGTATTCGTGGCCACATCATTTTGTTGAGATAAAATGCTTGCATTGTTGGCATCGGCTGCCAAAGGCTTAATAGAATCCGGTTCATTTTTAAAAGATGGAACGGACGCTTTATTTAAAGCAATTTCCTGCGGTGCCTCCCGGTTATTAAAAAATAAGTAACCGATCATCCCGGCGCCAATAACCAGTATGAGTAGCGCTGCAATTTTTATCCAATTATTTTTTGTAGAAGCAAACGCCACCACTTTAGCGGGTTCTTTTTTACTGAGAAGCTGGGTTTCAATGGCTTCAAGGTTTTTACCATCCTTTTCAGGGTTGCTGGTAATATATCCTTCAAATGCATCGGCCAAAAATGGATCTTCCATCAATGTTTTTTCAAAGGCATGCATTTCCGTACTCGTCATTTGTTTATTTAAATAACGACGAATGTTCAGGAAGCTATCGTTGGTATAGTTACCCATGCTGGTCCATGCAATTTTTTAAATTTCGCCTCGCGTTTTGTATAAGGCTGCGCACCTTGTTCCAATCGTAACCAGTTACATCCATAATTTCGTTGTAGCACTTATTTTCAAGGTAAAATAATTCAACACTTTTTTTCTGATCTTTATTCAGGTGCTTTATACAATCCTCCAGGCTTGTTAACTGTTGTTCCTTTTCAAGTGCACTATCCAGATGCGAAAAATCATCTGATTGCATAAAATCACCTGGTAATTCAGATGTAGGATTTTTTTTGTTTTTCCTAAGTTGCATCAGGCAAAAGTTTTTACTCAATACATATAGCCAGCTTTTAAAATTTTCAACTGTAAAAATTTTAAGTTTGTCTACCAGTTCTTCATAAATGCTCATTACCGCATCTTTTGCAGTTTCCTGGTCCGATAAATATTTTAAACAACATCCATAAACCAGGTCGCTGTAGCGGAGAAATAGCTGAGCCAACACATCCTGTTTGTGGGTGCTTTGGTATAACTGTACCAATTCAGCATCAGTTTGTGTTGATGGGGATATACTTTTAAGTAGCGCCATAATTTACGGAGCACAATTTAATGCCGGGCACGTAAACACTACAAAAAAAAAGCGGTAAAGGGGCTATAACTCAAAGTAAATTAGCAAAGAAAGTTTTTTAGCAGGCATTTGTTCGTTACTAAACATCGTTGTATCCTGATAGACCTTTGGCGGTTCATTCACTTGTACCTTTAAGTTTATTAAGCAACTTGCTTTTCAAAATTTAATTGTATCGGGGTGGGTTGTTAAATAGCAGCGTCTAATGCCAGCCAGGTTTTGGGGCCTGCAATTCCATCCCCAACCATATTCCTGCTTCTTTGAAATTCCCGGAATGCAGCTTCTGTTTTTGCGCCAAAATCACCATCATCTTTTAATCCCAGCATCTTCTGCATTTTCTTTACAAAGTCCCCTTTCGATCCACGCCTTAAAGTGGGCCGGCCTTGTGGTGCCGTAGGAGTTACTGGCGGTTCAAAAGGTGG
>JBBSJX010000045.1:0-15480 GCA_038256825.1 Chitinophagales bacterium | reverse complement strand
GATTCTAAAACTCTACCTGAATCCGCAGGATCAATCCCAACCTCTTTGGCTAATTGTATTAAAGTTTCGGTTTGACCCAGGTTTTTACCTTCGGTATAATATGCTTTAAACAATCTTTCTTTTAACTGGTTTTGTACACCCAGCTTTTTACCCAAATGCAACAACCGATGCGCATCCATGGTATTAAAACTCACGGCTTTGTCAAAATCATAATCTAAGCCCACCTGCTTTGCAATGGCGGTCATTCCATCATTCATCTTTTTACCTTCCACTGCAGTGGTGCCTTTACGTTTACCCAGGTATTCGTGCACGGATTGGCCCGGCACAACAACCATATCCGGATCTAACTGGAAACTCGTCCATTCAATCTCCACTTGTTCTTTTCCTTCAAAATTCTCAAGTGCCATCTCAAACTTGCGCTTGCCTATATAACAAAAAGGGCAAACGATATCAGACCAGATTTCTACTTTCATCATTATTATTTAATGCTTGAAGACTAAGCAGCTTTTTTCTCTGCTTTCTCCTTTTTATTCTGGAGCAAACCATCAATATGAGCGCTTAAATTGGCAAAAGTGATGTCCTTTTCAAAACGTTTTCCATTAATAAAAAATGCAGGAATATCTTTTACGCCCGACTTCATTCCTTCTTTCAAATCGTCCTGAACATAAATACCATAGTATCCATTAATCAGTTCTTCCAAAAATTTCTTTGATTTTACGCCCACATCTCTTGCATGACCTTTAAGGCTGATCACTCCCAAACTGTGGCGATTGCTATACAGTTCGTTATGCATTTCCCAGAATTTACCTTCCTGTGCTGCAGCTAAAGAAGCCTCGGCTGCCTTGTGCGCTTTCTGGTGAAATTTTAACAAAGGGAAGTGCCTGAACATAAATTTCACCTGTTGTGGATAGGCTTCCAATACCGATTTAACTACTTCATTTGCCTTGGCGCATGCCTCACTTTCGTAGTCTCCAAATTCCATTAAGGTTATCGGAGCATTTTTATCTCCTACAAGTATTTTGGTAGTAGGTATTACCTCAACTATTTCAGCTTTTTTCATTTTAATTAATCGTTTGGTAACTGTACGATGAACAGGTTTATACTTTAACCTAAAAAAACAGGGCCAAATCTACTAAAAGGTAAAGCCCACGGGTTGCCGCTAATATAAGAGTAAAGTTTATTTTAAAACAGGATTTAACGTTTAGCGGTTACTTAAGGCAAACAAAGTTACCTCAGCCGAACCCGAATAATAAATAATTAATGTTAAAACATTGATATATAATAGTCCCAATAAATCCTAAAATGATCGCCAAATAATTTAATGGGTTTTTTAAAACAATCATCAATTATTAATGGGATGACTTTGATTAACAATATTGGATGAATGTTTGTTCGGCTGGTATTATTGAGTTGCCAGGATGAGGAGAAGTTTTGAACTATTATGATTTGTAAGTTACTTTATCGATTTGAACGCTACCCAGAAAGGAATTTTTATTGACCGGGCTATAGTTCAATAACCAACATTGTTGCGTCGCACACTTGTACTGAAAAACCGGTGGCAGCATTGTTTTGAATGATTTTTAGAACATTTTTTCTCCTTAAGTTTATCCAACCTTCACAACTTTCCACCCATCAAAGGGTTTAACTGTGGCGCAATTGGGCCCGCCATCTTTTCCATATCCCGGTACCACTGTTTGCAGCTTGCAATTATTTACAGCTAAAATTTCATCTATCATTTTCCAGGTAATGTTGGTAAGCGGCACTTTTAACCTCCTGTTCCAGATAGTATCTATTTGCCCTGCACAGGTTCCAATGTCAATATAAATAAATTTTTGGGTTGCTGGTCCCTGCACAAATGGGCCACTAAATTTTGGAGTAGCATCTTTTTCTTTATCGCCTTTAATTATTACCAAACAATTAAAATTCAGATCATTGCCTGCTGCCCGTTGTTTTTGAATAGTTTCATAAACACTGCCTGAACCTTTTTGCAATCCAAAATCGACACCAATGGTGGGGTTTAGTAAAATAATGTTGCAGGTAATTTCCAGGTTCATGTATGGTTGGGTTTATTAGTAATAGGCCTGACGGGAATACGGTCAGAAATGCCCCTATAAAAAACAGCCGTTGCAGTGTGCGACGCAACGGCTGATGACCAATGTTATAAAGCTTGCCCCAAAATAAAAATGTAATGGATTAAAACCATTTACTCACTTTAGTTATGGTGCCAGTGAAATACGCAATTGCAAACCTGCCCTTGTATTGGTTATTGGGGCGGAGGTTGAAATGTAAGGAATTACCCGGCGCTGATCGAAATAGAATTTAAGGTTTACCCTGTTATTAAGTACATAATCAATGGAAGGTTGAATGGTGTATACCTTTTGGCCACCGGTGCTAAACGAGTTATTCTGATCGATACGACTATTGCTGGTAGCATCATCCCGCATGCTTAGGTCCAGCCTGAAGCTTACATCGTTTTCCAGTTTTTTACCTTTCATTCCGGGCAGTTTGAACGGTAGGTTAAAGCCGCGTTTACGCCAGCTTCCGCCAATGGTCCATTCCGTGCTGTTTACTTCGCTCAGTTGGTAATCAACAAGGCTTAGGCTTAACTGCCGGCTCTTCCTGAATTCGAACTTAGCATTTACCTGGCTTACGGTGGTAATATCTATGCCAAATAAAGGGGCAAATGACTCCTGTATGGTAATGTTTGGCACCAGGAAGTAGGGAATGAAATTTCCGGAAACGGTATCAACAAACCCGGGTGCTGAATACCTGAACGGATCCTGGTAAAGTAGGGCGCTGTTAAAACTGTTCATACCCAGGCTGCCCGTATATGCATGGGTAATGCTAATGGTGCTGAATGTTTTTGCAACCGATTCGTTACGGGTTAAACCGGTATAAGTTAGCCTCCAGTTTGGTTTAGGCTTTATACTGCTGAATGGATTGGCTTTTATATTGGGGTTTGATTGTTTAATAAGGCCCACACTGTTTGGATCGACACCGGTATAGGCCGCTATGAATGAAGGTATAAGTACATCCTGCGCATACCGGCCATAACCTTTGTAAAATCCATCGGGGGTTTTACCCAAACCTTTCTGGTAAGGATTGTTGAGTGCCAGCCGCTCGGATAAAATAATCCGGTAATCTTCAAATTGCTTAAAGATTTCGGAAACCTGGTTAGGGTTTGTTTTAGTAAACAAAGTTTTAAAGGCAATATAACTTACATTAAATCCTCCGGAAGCCAGCGGGCTGAGGTGCTCAAAACCACTAGAGGTATCGCTTACCACTTTAAACAACTCGGTGTAATCTTTTGAAAAAGTTTTATCGAGATTGAGATCAATGGTAAGTTCTTTTATAGGTTCCAACTGTGCGGTAAAACTCAGTCGCTGATCCAGGCTTTGCCTGAACATAAAGTTAAACGTGGTATCCCGTGTAATGAGGCCTTGAGCTGCTTTTTGGTTCAACCAGCTCGTATCGGGCTGCTTGCCAAAAACATAATCCAGGCCGGGGGCCATGCTATTCCAATTTTGACCTAAAATCTGGGTACTGTCGGTATAGCCCGGCAGGCGACTTCTATAATTTTCGCTGTAATTAACGGAGGCCCGTTTTACCATAGTTAGTAACCTGCCGCCTGTGCGTGCTAAACCCCCCATTTCTACAGGTTGAGCCTGGCGTATTAAACGCGCTGCTTTACGCTCTTCGCGGCGTTGTTTTCTCCATTTACGCAGGGCTTTGCGTTTTTCTTTTCCTTTTAAATCTTTTATTACTTCTGATTTAGGAGGAAGGTTTGACTGAAAAGTTGTTTTTGCTGGTACCGGAGGAGCAAGCGCAGTAGAATCACCCGACCGGCCTTTTTTCTTATTTTCTCCATCACCCGCTGATTCCAATGAGCGCAAAAATCTTGACTTTGCATACAACCTTGAAAAGTCAAACTCACCATTTAAACTATTTTCCTGGCCATTTTCAATGGTATTACCCAAATGAACCGCTAACCGGCTGGCGCCAATCCAACTATAATTGGTGCTATAACTATATCGTGCATTTACCCAATCTAATAATGGAAATTTAGAAAGCGGGAAGTTGTAGCTTAAAATGGCACGTTGGGTATAAAGCGTATTTCTGCCGCCGTCGAATAAATTTTGCCTTACGGTATCTTTTTTAGCCTTGGTGTCAATCCTGCCCTGGGGTTCATCAACACGGGCATTATTTACTGCTGAAAAATCCAGGTTGAGCGACCGGGTGAGATCCCATCGCATGTTGTAAAACCTATCGAACGTAAAATACTTATCGTAAGTAGTATCTACCCTTTCTACTTTGTTATCAAAACTATTTACAATCCGGGGCACATATTCGCCAAATTGGCGGTTTACATCGGCCCTAAAACTTAAAAGAGATGGTTTGGGATTAAAATTGAAATCGCGAACTAAATTGTACCACGGCGATTTTGACTTAATGATTTTTTTGAATGGTTCAATATAGGCTGGTTGGGTATTGTAAGTATAGCCTAACCCAGCACGATGTTTGGAAACATCATTTTTTAAAATTAAAGGATTGGTTTGCTCAAATTTTATGTAGGAGTAACTAACATCCACGTTGCTTATACTCCAAAACTTTATTTTACCTGAAGGTTGTACTCTTACGTTGGTAAAATTGAGGGTTTTAATAGTTGTTTTGTCCAGCGCATCTGTACGTATTGAATCTTTTGCTTTGCCTTTTGCATTATTTAGTTTATCCTTTAGCTTGATATCCAAATCGTAAGGGTCGTACTCAGGTGTGCGAATGGTTTGGTTAATGCTTGCATAAAGCGGAATGGATAGACCTAGTTTTTTTGGAAGCAACTTGCCCAGTTCCAGATTGGAAGCTGCATCAAACTGCATAAAATTTTCACGGGCACGTTCATTTACCCTTTGTTCAAGAGTACCAAAACCTGCCGTATAAGTATTTGCAGAAACAGATAGGGTTCCAAGGTCTGCCAACCCAATATCTACCCTACCCAAGGCAGCATAGCCTCCGCTTTCGTCAAGTTTTGACAACCGCAATTCGTTTACCCAAACCTCGGCACTAAGGGCTTTACCATTTATAGGGGTTGAATTTTCGACGCCAATTAAAAATGCACGTACCTCACCTAAATTGGGATTTCCTTTTACCGCATACGTTTTACTGCCTATTTGCTCACTAAAATAATTGTTGATTTGGCTGGGGAAATTTCGGTTTCTTCTCAGCTTTAATTGAACAAGATCCTGGATGTTGAAATCGAGGTTATTGGAATCAGGCCAGACCTTCCTTTGGTCTGCATCCGTATTCTGGTAACCGTTTGGCGGCGCCGGTGGAGTAATTTTTAAAGGAATTTTTATTTCATAATAGTTGTTCAGAAAGTCGTTACCAATTCTTATAACAGCGGTAAGGTCATTATCTTTTACCACTACCGCAGGGTTAACCACATTTTCGGCATGAAGAAACATGCTCAAATTGCCATATTGCCGCATGTCCAAATTCATGGTTTTGAAAGCTGCGCGGGTGTCCTGAAAAGGAAGATCACGGATTTGAAAACTCATGGCCTGCTCGTTCTGCAGAATATTGATATTATTGTTACTTAATTGCTGCACCCGCTCAATACCTGGAGGTATAAGGTAATTTACCGGGCGACGCTTACTGTTTTCTTCGATGTTAACTGCTAAAACATTAAACGATGTTCCCGCAGTTGTAGGTACAGGGGTGTACGAACCGGTGGTATCCACTTTAAAGTTGAAGGTTCTCCATTGATTGCGCACCAAATCCAAACGGGCAAAACGCAATACCACCGAATCTTCAAAATCGGTAAGAAACATACGCATAAACCTGATAGATTTAAAATCAGGAATATTACCTACCCTTTGTTCATAATCCTTAATGGGCACCCTGAACAAATACCAGTTTTCCACACCGGTAGAATCGTTAGCATACCGTACCGATATTCTTTGTTTATCAGTAATATATTTTGTGTTTCCAATATCCATTCCCGGTTTTAAATCGATGGCATATTGATAATATTCTTCGGTTTCATTTAAAGTGTTGTCCCTGTTCAGATCTTCATTATCCGGGTAAAGTGTAGCTGCCGGGCTAAATTGTGAATTGGTATTGGCAACAGGCGAATTTCCCTGGGGATTATTAAACTGTTTATATCTACCTAATATTCCTGCTTCCTTTGCATCGTATACCGGATCGCGATACCAGCGGTAGTTATCGTTAGAAGGATCCGCTAACGCTCCCTGGTAAATGGGTGAATTTACCCCAAATGAATTTTTAAGTGTTTCAAGGTATTCCGCTCTTTTTACTTTTTCCTGCTCATCAGTCATTCCATCAAGGCCCACATCCTGAAAGGCCCTATCGGCTTCGTTATTGCTGAAGGCCTGCGTAATCTGGATGGGATTTACCGGAGTTCTGCCCCAAACGGTAGAGGTATCAACCGCATTGGGTTGGGATGGCGTAGGCAATCCATTTTCATAAAACCTACGGCCATCTTTTAAAATGTCTTCGCTTAGCGTACCCAGGTTCAGGTATAATTTACCCCCTGCACTAGTTGGATTTTTAATAAACGGATCCTGTACCCAAAACTCTACAAATTCAACATTACTGGTTTCAAAGTCAGTTTGATCAATGGCACGCATAATACCGCCCCAACGCTTTCGCGGGTTGAGTAATTTACCGGCCGCATTTACCTGGCTGGGACTGGATTCAAAATTATAAGGCCCGATATCGCCCGGGTAATAGGCAAGATCGAACGTTACCAACTGGTTTTGGCCCAGTTCGGGAGTTCGTTGTGGAAACAATTCCTGGTTGGAAACTGCTCGTACCCGTGGATCACTTAGTTCGCGGGTATTTCTACGGAACGGGCTATTAGGACTGCTCTTATCCTGCAAAATAGGTTCAATATTGTACCAGGCAAGTTTGGCCCTGTTCTTATTATATTCCAGGTTATCATTTAAAGTTGCTTCAGGAAATAAGCCATTACCCTGAGGGGTTGAAGCCATTGCCCACGAAATGAATGGAAACCTTAAGTCAATGCTATTCCTGGTTCCTTCAAAATCATCAATATAAATTAAGCCTTCGTTACCCTTACCAATTTGAGGTGGATGACCCGGTTTTAAAACAGCAGCTTCTCCATAGGCATTGATGTTTGACATGGTGGAAGTGGAATAAAACGGTAGTTTATCCAATAACCTCGTCAACTTAGGAAGTTCTGAGCGATAGTTAAAATCCATTCCATACATGGTATTTCTGATAGGGTCATCTCCATAATTCATTTTGGTAAAAAATGGCCTTTCACCTAACCTAACCATGGAGCCACCTAACGACAGTTTTTTACTGGCAAGGTAATCTGCCCGCAATCCCATAAAGGTGCGTTGCTGAATACCAAAACCGGCATTATTTTCAAACTGAACATTTACCGGGATACCTGTATTAATGATGGCCAGGTTTAAAATTTTAACCGTTCCCAGGTTATAATCTATAGAAAAATCGGTTCCTTCTCTTAATATTTGTCCGCCTGCTGTAACGGTTACCGAACCCGGTGGTACGTTAAATGCTCCTAAATAAATTTCGGAAGAAGATGTACCTTTAGCCGTACCCGACATTACAAAACGATTAAAGTTGGCATAGGTTTGAGCAATCGCTTTTATTGAATCGTACAATTGACTATAAACATATTTATCTCCGATAGGCTGAAACTTAAAGGCTAACGAATCCAGGTCGCGACCAAAAGGCTCCAACAATGGAAAAACTATTTTGCCTTGTTGCGATAAAACGGTAAACCCTTCCACATAATCAAAAACCCCATCGGGTAAAGGATCGTTCTGGTTGTTCAACCGGTCTAGGTTCAATATTCGCAGCAACGATTTACCTTCAACTGACTGATCTGATTCCGGTAAAAATCTTTTTAAGCCACCACTGGGCTCTTCGTATAAAATGTTCAACTTAAAATCTTCTCTTGTTAGACCGGGCAAGTCTAAAGAGTACACATTTTTCATCATCCAATCCCATATAGGTAACGCTGGGCGTTGAGAGGTAGCTTTTAATAATTTTAAAAACAATACTTTTTGTGTTCCCTGGCGGGATGAATCCAAAGTAATATCCTGCGAAAATTCACCTACCTGGTAAATTTTACCATTATAATTATACTGATAAGCAACACCCAAAACCTCATCGGGCTGTAATTGTTGTAATAACGATACAAACCCAATTTGTGGATTAAAATAATATTCGTTGGTAGTTAGTTTACGTGCAAATGTTTTTTCAAAATCTTCTACCGGCCTTAGTCCTCTTGCCAGTAAACGACTATTTATTTGTGTAGGATTGCGGTTGTTAGGATCGTTTACTAAAAAAGAATAAAGATTATTGGCACCATTTCCTGGCAAAACACCTTGACCTGTACCCTGAATGTTTCTATTGTATGGATTACCTTCACCCAGGTCCATAAAACCTACAACGTCTCTTGCTTCGGTTGTTGCACCGGTGCGATTGGTAACCCAAACTTCCATTCTTAAAATCTGCACCTGGCTGTTAACCACGGGCAGGTTACGCATGGCATCGTTGTAATGATCGTGAAAATACTGACCCAATAAAAAGTGCTTGTTTTCTTCATAATCATCCAATTTCTTTTCAAAACGCTGGGTTGCTGCCCCGCCTGCCAAAGCCAACGATTGGCGTTGCGATTTCTGGTTTGCCAAAACACCGGTTACAAATAGTTTTCCAAATTGCAACTGCGTTTTTAATCCAAACAAACTTTGAGCGCTGGGTATTAAAGTTCCTTTTGAAGTAAATGAAATATTTCCCGCCTCAATGGATTTTATAATTTCATCGTCCATTCCCTTATAATCCAGCTTTAACTGGTTTTCAAAATCAAAGTTGGCGAGGGTATTATAATTAATAGGAAGTTTAAGCTTATCACCAATGTTTGCCATAACATTTACATTGGCATTCATATCAAAATCAAACCCGCCATTACGCCGGGCTCTTTCGGGCAAAGTAGGGTTTTTAATATTCTGGCCCTGGTAGCCTGCCATTATATCAACATTACCCTGCGGCCTGATATCTACTTTTAAACCACCGGGGCCTACGCCAAAAATCCGGTCGAACAATTTATCGTAGGTACGCAATTTGGGCTTTACCGCTTTGCGGTTTAAAATACTTAAAGTGTTGGCTCTTTTTCTAAAATATTCGTTTTGAGATTGCTGCGATTTAAATCGCATCATTTCTTCAAAAGTGAGGTAGGTTGGTGTGCGGAAATAAGTGGAGCCTATTTTTTCAATTATAAAATATTGTTTGGTAGTTGGGTCGTACTCAATGTCGCGCTTAATTAAACCGGTATCCGAAATATTAAAAGGGTTGCGACTATTGTAGTTAAATGGATCGCCTAAGCGGTCTTTTATGGGGTACCGAATGGTATCGGTTGATTTTTTTGTGGTATCCTGGGCAAAAAGCTTTCCCCCGCTCAGGCTTGTGCCCAAAGCAATCGTTATAAATAAAAAAAGAAAAAAATTTTGCCGGGTCAAAGTCTGGATAAGGCTGGTTAAGTACATTTCTCTGCTATAGGCTATACATTTTTAAGGGCTTTCTTTATTAAATCTTCTAATGCAATTGCTTCAGGATTGGCTGCAATTGCTTTTTTTAGCGCCTGCTCAGCCGTTGCACGTGCAATTCCAAGAGAGATCAAGGCATTTAACGCATCAACCTCTTCTCTATTGTTGGCAACCGATGAAATTATTAATTCATTAGCTTGTTTACTTAATTTATCTTTTAGTTCCAGCACCAAACGTTCAGCGGTTTTCTTTCCTATTCCTTTTACACTTTCCAGTTGGCGGGCATTACCCTGCACAATAGCCCTTATCACTTCTTCGGGTCTTAAACCAGACAACATCATTCTAGCGGTTGCTGCACCCACCCCCGATACGCTGATAAGCTGGGTAAACAAATCTTTTTCACTCTGCTCAGCAAAACCATACAAGGTCTGGCCATTTTCGTACAGGTGTAAATAAGTAAAAAGCTGCCCGCTTTTTTTGCCTTCTATAGATGAGTAGGTGTTTAAACTAATGTGGCATTCATATCCTACTCCATTTACATCTACAATAACCTGGGCTGGGTTTTTAATCAAAAAATTGCCACGTACAAATGATATCACTGTAAATTATTAGTTGGTTTCAAAAATAAAAGATGCAACCCGAAGTGCAAGCAATATTTTAAATTAAAAAAAGATTATAAGTAAGTTTTGGGGGTAACCGGCATTTGATTAAATACTCATCTTTACTTGCGTCGCACTCTTGTACTTTCGGTTCTTGCTGCATCTGCTGCTTCACTTCATTATTTGTGGGGTAAATAAACAACTGATGCAATAACAAAAAGTAAAAACGGCTGCTATAAAAATATACTGTACAAGTGAGTGACACAACCGGGGATGCAAATTGCTATAATGCCGGTAACACAAAAAATATAAATGAAAATAGTATTATCCCTAAATACAAAAGCGCAGGCAAAACCCACGCTTTTATATTAAGTCGTTTACTTGGCTGTATTTTCTGAATCTAAATCGAATATAAGGCTGAACCTTAAAGTGTTAGACAACGGATTCCTATTTACTCCATTGCCTGCAGGAATGAGGTAGGAAAAATTAAGACCGAAAACATTGTATTTTAATCCTAAACCTGTTGTAAAATATTTACGGTTACCTTTTAATTTGTCTTCATAAAAATAACCGGCCCTTACGGCAAATTGGTCGTTATAATTATACTCAGCCCCCAGCGAAACCTGGAACTCTTTTAGCTCTTCCTTAAATCCGCCTGCATCGCCAAACGAGCTAACCCAGCTACTTATAACACTTTTATTGCGATAATCGGCCAAAGGTGCACTATCGGTAAGCGAAGGTGGGGTAGGAACCATAAGTTTATTGATATCCAGGCCAAAAGTAATTTTGCTGGTTTCATCTATAACCGCTGTATGCGCAATACCCAAACCTAAATTTGCAGGTATAAAATCTTTTTGTGTAGCATCGCTGGTGTATCCGATTTTTGAACCCAGGTTACTTAAAGTAATACCCCAGTTAGTTCCGCCGCCATCAGCATCGGCCCCTGTATGGAATAAGGATAAATCGCCGGCTACTGCATTTCCTGCTTTATACGATACCCCGTTTACTGCCTGGCCGCCGGCAAGGTTGGAGTTTATATACCGAAGCGCAACACCTAAACCCAACTTTTCGCTCAGTTTACGGCTGTAACCTACATCCCATGAAAATTCGCGAGGACGGAATGACTGGAGATCGTTTCCGGCAAAATCGGTGAATTGAATATTACCTAAACTAAAGTAACGGATGGAGGAAGATACTGCCTGGTCGTCGTCTATCTTATAATACCCTGCGAGGGATGCTAAATAAACATCCGTCAATCCAAGGTCTTTTAACCAGGGGGTGTAGGTAAGGGCAAGGCTTGTTTTACTTTTAGTAAATGGGGTTTTTGCAAGGTTCCAAAACGATGCATTGGCATCTGGCTCGGTAGCGATACCTACATCGCCCATAGCACCTGCACGGGCATCTGGCGAAATTCTTAAAAAAGGCACTGCAGAAGTAACTACGTTTATCCTGTTTGCATTTTGTGCCATTGAACACACAGTGGCAGATAAAGCAAATAGCAAAGCGGCAGGTTTCAGTGTTAACAGTTTCATCACTCTTTGTTTAGTTAAGTACAAATCACAACAATATTTAATGTATTTAATTGGGTTACAAAATAAGGCAATATAAATAATACTATCAGTAATTAAAATAATCCATATTTTTTATGGGTAAAAAATATTTCACCCACACCATAAAACCTATTGACAATAACTTATTTAAATGTGCTGTTTGTAAAATTTAAATCCCGGCAAAGGTTTATTACCGTATATGGTTTTTAGTATACGCTTATTGCGCTTCACCGGTTTGATAATTTAAGATAGAGGAGGAATTATTTGATTTGGTTGCTTGGTAAGTAAACTGCCTGCCCGTTTCGTAAGTTGTATCTGGTAATCAGAATTAATGTTAAAACCGGGTAAAAATGACACCTAACCGTTAATTAAGTACAATAGAAAACAGATAGTGACGTTAAAATTAAAGCAGTATAATAAGAAAAGGGTGTATTGAAAAGTTTAATTTTTATCTTTAAATCTTAGTTATAAGGATTTACGGATAGGGGATATTATTTCACTTTTAACCATTATGAATATTAGGTTTTTGCTAACAGAGTTCATTTTATCAATCAACCTAATTCTGGTGGGAATTCTATTATATTCGCATATATATCCTTATAAATACAATATTCATCGGTAAATTATCGTTCATTACGAGCTAAACTCACTCAAATGCAAAAAGTAATGCGTTTAAAAAATTTCACAGTGCTATTGGGAGCCATTGCATTGCTAGCTTCATGTAAAAATGGCTTGTTCAATAAGAACAAAAAAGAAAAGTCGGAAATGACCGGTTGGAACTACAATGACAAAAACATGGGTGGTTTTAATGTGGCAAAAGCTAAGGACATTAAAACCGGCCCCGGATTGGTTTTTGTTCAGGGTGGTACGTTTACAATGGGCGCCACTACCGAAGATATTATGGGGGATTGGAATAACATTCCACGGCGTATAACCGTCAATTCGTTTTTTATTGATAAAACCGAAGTAGCCAACGTTCACTACCGTGAATATATTTACTGGATTGAGAATGTTTTTTCGGACCCACAATACGAAGCGGTAGTTGAAGGCGCTAAACCCGACACGCTAGTATGGAGAAGTGAACTGGCATACAACGAACCTTACGTTGAGTATTATTTCCGTCACCCATCGTACAACTTTTACCCTGTTGTTGGTGTAAACTGGAAACAGGCGCATGATTTCTGTATATGGCGTACCGACAGGGTTAACCAGAATGAATTAATCACTGCTGGTTATCAAAATAAGAATGTATTAAAATCAGAATTACAAGGTGGCGGGCAGGAAAACTTTAATACCAAGGCTTACTTAATGGGCGAATACCAGGGTGTACCGGGCAAACCTAAAAAACAAGGTTTGGTGGATGCACAGGGCCGTCCGCGTACCCATGTTAGTTTTGATGATGGAATTTTATTACCAGGCTACCGTTTACCAACTGAAGCTGAGTGGGAATATGCCGCATTAGGTTACATTAACCAAAACCCACAGGTACGAAAGAGTGAGAAAAAACGTGGAGAGGAATTAATTTCTAATAAACAAATTTATGCCTGGCCTAACGATGGTTATGACAACCTGAGAGCAACCCGCCGTGGAAACTGGCAAGGTAGCTTTTTGGCCAACTTTAAGCGTGGAAGTGGAGACAACATGGGAGTTGCAGGTGGATTAAACGACCGTTCAGCAATTCCTGCGGAGGTTACTTCCTTTTTCCCCAATGCATTTGGAGTGTATAATATGAGTGGTAACGTAAGTGAGTGGGTTGCGGATGTTTACAGGCCTTTAACTACCATTGAGGCAGATGATTTTAACCCATACAGAGGTAACCGCTTTCAAAGAGTTGACAAGTCGGGTGGTGAAGGAAACATGAGAGACAGTATTGGTAGAATAAAAATGATTGATGAAGTTGACTCTACTTTACGTAACAGGCGAAACTATCAGAGGTCGTATGCTATCAATTATTTGGATGGAGATTCTTTAAGTGCGGTTTCATATGGTTACGGACTGTCTACCCTGGTTTCGGATGAATCAAGAGTAATTAAGGGTGGTAGCTGGAACGACAGGCCTTATTGGTTGAGCCCCGGAACACGCCGCTTTTTAGAGGAAGATCAAAGTAGCAATACCATTGGTTTCCGTTGCGCAATGACGCATTTTGGATCACCAGAAGGATCGAAGCGTAAAACGGGTAACTTCTTTCCGCAGCGCAGACAAAAACGATAAATATTACTAAATTATAACACTAATAAGGCCACCCAAACAGGTGGCTTTATTGATTCCGAAATGTGAGGGATTACGTTTAAAGGTTTGAATTCAACATTAAAATTGAATTGAGTATAAAGAATGGTAAGGTGTTATTTTTGTTACTCAAAAATGAAAAAGTGAACATCGAAGAACTATATAAACTATTTCTGCAAAATCCATCGGTTGCAACCGATACAAGAAAACTTAAAAAAGGCGAGATGTTTTTTGCATTATCAGGCCCAACCTTTAATGGCAATAATTTTGCGTTAAAGGCTCTTGAAATTGGAGCATCGTATGCCATAGTAAGCGAGGATATTGACCCGGGAAATAACCAGTTAATTGTTGTAAATAATGTGCTAAAAATATTGCAGCATCTGGCAAAATACCACCGTCAGCAATTTACCATACCTTTTATAGCAATAACAGGCAGCAATGGCAAAACCACCACCAAAGAACTGGTAAATGCAACCTTAGCAGCAAAATATAAAACCTACACTACCCAGGGAAATTTAAACAACCAAATAGGTATTCCACTTACACTTTTAAGCATAAAAAAGGATGCTGAGATTGCCATTATTGAAATGGGCGCTAACCATATTGGTGAAATAGAAAGCTATTGCAATTATGTTTTACCAACCCATGGAATTATTACTAATTGCGGCAAAGCGCATCTTGAAGGATTTGGAGGCGTTGAAGGGGTTAAAAAAGGGAAAGGCGAGCTGTTTGATTTTTTGCGAAAAAATAGTGGCATTGCCATCGTATTTTCCGACTTTGATTATTTAAATGAAATGAGCCAGGGGATACAAACTTATACGTATGGAACCAACCATGCTGAAATAACAGGGAATGCTTTACAAAGCGAACCATTTTTGCAGGTAGCAATTAACACTCCTGATCCTGGTGTTATTAGAACCAATTTAGTAGGCGAATACAATCTGCCAAATATTTTGTGCGCAGTAGCTACAGGCAGTTACTTTAAAGTTCCATTTGAGAATATAAGAAAAGCTATTGAAGCATATCACCCCGATAATAGCAGGAGCCAGATGATAATCAAAGGCACCAACCATATTATTCTTGATGCCTATAACGCAAATCCATCCAGCATGACGGTTGCTATTAATAACCTGGGAAAGTTAAAAACAACAAACAAGGTGGTGCTATTAGGTGCCATGATGGAACTGGGAAAAGAAAGTTTGCAGGAACATCAGCAGGTTGTAGATCTTTTAAACAAATACAACTGGCAATCGGTAGTACTTGTGGGTAACGATTTTGGGAAAGTAAAACATAGCTTTCATTATTTTGACAATGCTATTGATGCCAGGCAATGGTACCAGGCACAAAACTTTGAACATACCTACCAATTAATTAAGGGTAGCAGAAGCATGAAGATGGAACAGATACTTGATGGATAAGGCATAATGGCTTTAATTGTATATGGCAAAGACATTGATGCAATTGGATTCATCGTGATTAAGTAAACTAAAATTTAACGTCATGGCAAAAGAAACATTTGGTGAAATTATAAAAGGTGAAACCCCTACCCTT
>JBBSJX010000044.1:0-15786 GCA_038256825.1 Chitinophagales bacterium | reverse complement strand
TTCCGATGCATCGGAACAATTTGAAATTTGTTATTTATGGCACAATACAAAAATTGCTCACGATGGTGATACTGTAAAGCGGATTGCGACCCTCCGGCTTTGCCAGGATAAACTGCAACGCTGCCACATGCACAAAACCTGAACCGAGCCCCGCAAAAAGGCGGGGTAAACTGTGGCAACGATGATGCTATGAAACTTAAACGCCGGTAACCAAATAATTTATTTTTAAATCCCTGGCACCTGGATATTATTTATTGAACCTTCCACTTCCAATATTCAACTGCATAATAATTGCACAATCATAGAAAAACTATTTATAATTATTTCTTACCTTACTAATGGTCATCTTATATTTAATTTTTTATAAAAACCCAGACCTTTAATTTATAAACCGCTATTAAAGTGACAGCAATAATGAATGGCTTTTTAATACAGCAGGTAGAAACTTTTACTACCCGGTATATGCAAAAACATGCAAACCCTAAGCTGCTTTTTCACAACATATGGAATACACGAAATATTGTAGCTATAACGGAAAAGATTGCAAGCCAGCACTCATTAACAGAGAAGGAACTATTTATTGTAAAGGCTGCAGCCTGGTTTTTATATGTGGGCTATTTTAAAGATTATTTAAACCCCGAAGAGGCCGGGGCCCGGGTGGCTGAAGATTTTTTGACAAAAGCAGCAGTTGAAGAGGACACCATACAATCGATTAAAAAGTGTATTGCTGCCACCAAACTTAAACCGGAGCTAAGCTCAGCCGTTGAACAAATAATTTGGGATGCTCATACCTTTTATTACGGAACAGCATACTTTTCGAAGTACAACAAATTATTGTTTAAAGAATTGAAGCAGTTGGGGGGCGACCTGGAAAATAAAAATGAATGGATCAGGAAAACCATTATTAATGTAGAAACCCACCGTTATTACACTGAGTATTGTTTGGAACGCCTGGAACCTAAAAAACAGGAAAACTTAAAAAAATTAAAAAAGAAAAATAGCCTCCTGGCTTTAACAAATAATAGCATTAATCAATTATTTGAGAACACTGTTGTGCCGGTTAATGAAAAAATTATAATAGATAAAAAAGGTAAAGTAGGTGATCTTAAATCAGCAGATAGAACAATTGAAACCATGTTTAGAACTACTTCAGCTAACAGCCAGCGTTTGAGTAGCCAGGCCGACACCAAAGCGCACATCATGATTTCGGTAAACACCATCATCATTTCTATACTTTTAAGCGTAGTAGTACGAAAGATGGAAGAATATCCCAACTTAATTTTACCCATAATACTTTTTCTTTTGGTGTGCCTTGTAACCATTGTTTTTTCAATTTTAGCAACAAGGCCCAACGTAAAGAAAAATCACTTTACTGAAGCAGATGTTGAACAGAATAAAGTGAACATGCTTTTCTTTGGCAACTTTTTTACGCTAACTTTTGATGATTACAGCAATTATATGTTAAAGATTATGGAAGATAAAAATCATCTTTATTTATCATTATTAAAAAATTTGTACGAGCAGGGAATTGTATTAGCCAGAAAATACAAGATGCTCAAAATCTCCTACGATGTGTTTATGTATGGTCTTGTGGTATCTGTAATTGTATTTTTTATTGCTTCCAATTGGTTTGGTGCTGAATAAGTATTTAAAATTATAACGAGCATAAAACCTCCACTTTTTACAGTTAATATATGCGAAAACGTATAGTGTAGAATTATTTCAACTAAAAACTAAAACAGTTTTTTAACACGTTTCACTTCTCCTTACCTTATCTCCTTAGTTTTCAAAAGAATAAGAATAAAGCACTCAAGCAAGCCTTTCCAATTAAATAATGAAAGCTGGCAAGGCATGTTTATTTTAAAATACCAGTTGATCAAACACTGGTAGCATGGAAGGCAATGACAAAATAATAGAAGATTTTAAAGGATACATTGAAGAGAAAACGTTTGTATGCATAGCGGCAAAAGCGGCATTAGCAAAAAACCAGGTAAAATCGTTGGTTGTTAACCATATGGCCTGCCCTTTTGAAGACCATTTCATCTTACAATTTTTGTATTCGTTTATTGATGGTTACAGAACAGCAAAAAACATGTATCATAGTGCGGCAATTATTTTTAAGCAACCCGATGAATTAAATGAGGAATTGTTTGATCAGCTACTATGGCAAAGATTACAAGCCCTTTCTCAATTGGATGCCCAAAACTACCCATACGACAAAAGGGTGGATTGCAATCCCGCTTCTGCTGATTTTAGTTTTAGCTTAAAGGAGGAAGCATTTTTTGTAATAGGCATGCATGCGCAAAGCAGCAGGGAATCACGCCAGTTTAAATACCCAACATTAGTGTTTAATCCTCATGTTCAATTTGAACAATTACGATCAACAGGTAAGTATGAACATTTAAAACTTGCGGTACGTAAAAAAGATGTACAATATTCAGGATCGATAAACCCGATGCTGCAGGATTTTGGAAATGCATCAGAAGTTTATCAATACAGTGGGCGCCCATATGATAAGCAGTGGCAATGCCCTTTAAAAGTCAATCATGCACAATCTTAACATTATTCCCCCACGAAGTGGGGTTGCTTTTGTTTTAAAGAAAAACCAAAAACTAAAGGTGGTTGATATAGAAGGTGAACAGGTATCAGATTTTGTCTGTTTTAATTTAAACGACCCTGATGAAGTGCTATCAAACGGCAGAACCTTTGATTATGCTGAAACCATTTACCTTACCAAAGGCCATAAGTTCTATTCGAACAGGAGTAGTATAATGTTTACGATGGTAGAAGATACCGTTGGCAAGCACGATTTTTTGCTTACCCCCTGCAGCGCCGAAATGTTTAGAATAATTTATAAAGATACCCACCCGCACAGGGGTTGTTTTGGAAATTTAAAAGAAGCGTTGGACCCTTTTGGCATTAAACCAGATAACATACCTACCTGCTTTAATATTTTTATGAATGTTCCTGTTGACGGAACGACAGGCTCAATAAAAGTTTTACCGCCTTTAAGTAAAGCAGGCGACTATGTTGTGTTGGAAGCGCACATGGATTTAATTGTAGGTATGACTTCCTGCTCGGCTGGCATGTCGAATAACTTTACTTATAAGCCTATAGGTTACTCCATTGAGTGATTGCCCAAATCGTAATTAATTTACTTGTTCTTCCTTATCAATAAAGGATGTTTTTTTACTATCGCGTACCGAGCTGTAAACTACCAGCGATATAACGATGCATATAGTTATATACCAGTAAAACAAAGATTCGTGCCCGGCATTTTTAAACCACAGGGCAATATACTCTGCCGTACCTCCAAATAAAGCCACGGTTAACGCATAGGGTAAACCTACACCAAGCGCCCTCACTTCGGCCGGAAACATTTCAGCTTTTACCACAGCGCAAATAGAAGTATAACAACTCACAACAATTAAGGCACTTAGTATTAATAAAAAAGCAGTTGTTTCGGAGTTGGTATTACTTAAGGTGGTTAAAATTGGCACTGTAAATATGGAACCTAAAATGCCAAAGGTTATGAGTAAAGGTTTGCGACCAACCAAATCAGAAAGCCAACCAAATAGTGGTTGCAAACATGCAAAAATGAGCATGAGCCAAAAGGTTATCATGGACGAGCGGTCCTTGGTAAGGTGAACCGTATTTACCAGGAACTTTTGCATGTACGTAGTATAAGTATAAAATGCCAGGGTGCCTCCCAATGTTAATCCCACTACAGTTATAACTGCCCGTGGATGTTTTTGCAATAACATTGACAAAGAACCCCTTTGCTTTTTTGCAGCAGGTTTTTCGTTGCTAAATGATTGTGATTCATCCATATTTCGGCGCAAATAAAAAGCAACCACCGCCAGCAATGCCCCGATAAAAAACGGGATGCGCCATCCCCATGTTTGCAATTGTGCCTGGGTTAAAAAATATTGTTGCAATAATACCTGAATACCTAAAGCAAATAATTGACCGCCAATCAGTGTTACATATTGAAAACTGGAAAAAAAGCCTCTCCTGTTTGATGCGGCTACTTCGCTTAAATAAGTAGCCGAGGTACCATACTCTCCGCCAACACTTAACCCCTGAAGCAAACGTGCAAACAGTAAAAATGCCGGGGCAAAAATCCCAATCTTGTTAAAACCAGGTGTAATAGCAATAAGTAACGAGCCAAACGACATGAGGATAACAGAAGAAGTCATTGCTACCTTGCGCCCTTTGCGGTCGGCGATGGTGCCAAACAACCACCCACCAATGGGTCGCATTAAAAAACCCACTGCAAATATTGCTGCGGTATTAAGTAACTGGGCAGTGGCATTTCCATTTGGAAAAAATACGGGTGCAAAATAAAGAGCGAAAGCTGAATAAGCATACCAATCGTACCATTCAACCAGGTTGCCAATGCTGCCGGCAAATAAAGCTTTTACGCGGTTGGGTTTTTTCAAAAATTGTTGTTGACCGGCTTGAGGGTAAACGGCTTGATTCATAAATTTTTTATAATTGAAATGCTGTAAGCGGAAGGCTTAATGCGGAAAGCGGAAAGCTTAATGCGGAAAGCGGAAGGCTTAATGCGGAAAGCGGAAGGCTTAATGCGGAAAGCGGAAGGCTTAATGCGGAAAGCATAAGGCTTAATGCGGAAAGCGGAAGGCTTAATGCGGAAAGCGGAAGGCTTAATGCGGAAAGGCTTAATGCGGAAGGCCAAATGAAATACAAGTCGGTTCTAAGTTAGAAGTTTTAGGTTGATAAGTTTTCAATTGATTAAATGTGGATGCGGCTCCACTTTATCACCAGGTATGATGTTGCCTTCGACTTCGCTCAGGCAACATTCCCTCGAAAATATAGAAAACTTAAAAAATCGGCAGCTACTCCCCATCAATTGCTTTTGGCTTAGCCAAACAGCGTCAACATCAAATTCTACTTTTATTTTAGTTTGTTCTAAGGATTGTTGGTCAGGCGACCAACAAAGGCACAGACCCAGGATTTTTGGACAGGCGACCAACAAAGGCACAATGGATAACGCTGCCATACCAGATGCGGTACAAGGGTGTGACACAACGATGATTAATAGAATTCCTACTGTTTGTCCCCAAAAAAAATAGTTAAGTTGACGCCAATGCGGTAAGGACGGAAAGAAGGGTTCCATCACCATTCATAATTCATAATTCTTAATTCATAATTCTTAATTCATAATTCTTTTCTTATTTCATAATTCCTACCGCAGCAACCCGGCGGCCCATTGTATTGCATACTTCGATTTATAATATTTCATACGCAGTTCTATTAGTTTTTGCATCATTTCCAACATTTTAGTTTCCCGGCTATTTACCAAAAACAAACTGCTTTCACCCTGTTTAAATTTGAGTTCTTCGTTGCGAAGCAGTGCATCGTAATTATTATAAATGCTTTGCGCTGTTTGTACCTGCTGTTGTAAAAATTTGTTCTCGTTATAATAACTACGAATTTTATTTTCCACCTGCCAGCGCTTACTAATAAGTTGCAGGTCTGTTTCCTGCAATTTCAATTTGGCCAGGCGGTAATCTCCCCTGCCCTCTCTTAAAAATATGGGCACCTTGAGTTCGAGCCCCCATTTGTAATTATTCCGGAATAAGGCGGCATCTAATCCTTTTATAACGTTATAATCTTTATTCAATATGTTGGCGCTAAAGTTTACTGTGGGTAATAGATTTTGAAATTTCAATTTTCGTTCAACATCCAGGCTCTGCATTTTAAACTCGTACATTTTTATTTCCGGGTTTTGTTCCTGCGACTGTTCAATCAACTCATCTACCGGTGTTTGAAGGGATGCCATAGTAAATAATTCTGTATCCGGTTCATAATACGCTGGAACCACTGCCGGCACATTATTTTGCTGCCATAAATAATTTGATAATTCAAAGGTGGCTTTATTTAGTTGCAGCAAAGCATCGGACTGTTGCAACTGGTAGCTTTGAAGCTGGGTATATGCTTCTATAGTATCCAGAAGCGCACGATCGCCATTGTTATATGCAATGCGCACCAACCGTAACCTGTCGCTGGCTATATCTATAAATTTTGAATAAATTTTGAATAACTGGAACGACCCGGTCCATTGCAAATAATCAGTATAGGCAGCAAAAAACAGATCATTCAAAACAGCCAGTCTTTCCTGTTCGCTTTGGTTCTGAAATATTTTTGCCTGTTGCAGTACAGCCCTTCTTTTATCTATTAATAAACCTTTGCCCAGCGGCATTTCTATCCCTGCATAACTTGAATTACCTCGTGTTAATTCCGGGTTCATAAAATTACCACCATTACTTTCCATGCCTGTTTTTAAATTTACACCAACTGGTGTGGGTATTTTTAATTCGGGATTGGTGTAGTAGTAATAATTCTTTCCATCAAAAGTTTTTCTGTAGGCATCTGTACTTATAACAGGATCGAAACCGCCTTTTGCACTTAATAATTCCGCGCCTGCTTTATCAACAAGTAAGTTGGCTTGCCTGGCAACGGGGTGGTATTGTTTTACCTGTTGAAGAAATGCTTCGGCAGTAAAGGTTACCGGTTTATTTGCCTGTGCAATTATGAGTTTACTGCATAAGCTACAAGTAAAAAGTAAAAAAATATTCTTTATAAAAAACATCGGCTAATTTAAATTGAGATGGTAAACTATTTTTCTTCGACAACACTAATTTTTTTGCTTTTTTCTGGTTGATAGTACTCCGGTGGAAAACCATTTATGATTCTCCAGATCTCGTAATAAATGGGAACATCTTTTAACAGCGCGATGCCATTGGCTCCACCTCCCATTTTTAATTGTTGCGGCCACTTTTTATCCTCCGGATCTTCGGTAACCAAAATCCTGAACTTTCCATTATAACTTGCCGAGGTTTCTACTGCTGCCACTTTTCCCCCGAATGTTCCGTAACTGCTCTCAGGCCACCCGCTAAATACGATAACAGGAAAACCATCGAATACAAATCGCACCTTTTGACCAATTGCAATAAGCGGCAGATCCATAGGTTCAACAAACATTTCTACAGCATACTGAATGTTGTTGGGTACTATTTCCACAATCATTTCTCCTTCTTTAACCATTTCGCCCAAACCTGCTTTTTTTGCCTTGGTTATTTGTCCGCTTTGCGGTGCAGTTATATAATACAACTTATTACGGGCATCATAATTAGCATATTGATTTTGTAGTTTCGATACTTCGGCTTCCGTACTTGCTGCGCTGGATAAAGATGAAAACCGATCCCCTTCGGCCTTCGCTATTTTATCGGTATAATCCTGTATTGCGGCGTTTTGTTCAATACGCAGGTTATTCAGCTCCTGCCGGTTCTGTAATAATTTATTGTTTACGCTATTTAATTTAGCCAGTCCATTCTGGTAATTAACTTTCCGCTTTTCAAATTCGCTTAACGATATAGCGCCACTGTCCAGCATAACCCTTGCACCCTCTATTTGCCTTTTATATACAGCCAACTCGTTGTTAACGGCCACCAAATCCGCTTCATCGGTTTGTACTTTTAACTGCTGCTGGGCTATCTTATTTTCTAATGATTGAATTTTTAAATCTTTTCCTTTTTCCAATGCCTGCGTTTGCGTACGGGTGGTGGTAGCCTTATTTTGGTACTCTTCTATACTTAGCTGTTTGGCTGCAATTTGTTGTTGCGTACGCGCTAATAATTGAGGATCAAAATATTCCACTTTTACTTCGCCCAATTGCAAAATGGTATCTCCTGCTTTTACAAAATCGCCTTCATTTACGTACCAGTTAATAACACGTCCTGGTATAATGGTATTCAATTCCTGGGGGCGTTGCTCCTGGCGCAAGGTGGTAATTATTCCTTTAGCCCGTATGTTTTGTGTCCATGGCAAAAACATAATAACTATCAGTAACACCAACATTCCCCAAAGCCAACGTTTCACACTACTTTTTCGATGTATCCAGTACACTTTGGTAAAGGAAGTGTGTGAACTATCAGCTGAAGCTTTTTCAATATCGCTTGTTAAATAATTGTCCATAAAATTTCTTTTGTCCGTGATGATTAGTTAACCGTTTCACCATTCTGATTTATAATATACACTTTATCGCAAAAACTACTCAATTGGTCATCATGCGAAGCAATAAGCACAGTAGCTGATTTTTTCTGCTTCAAATATTGAATAACATGCTCTTTAAAGGGGTGCTCTAAATGGTTAAATGGATCTTCTAGAAGTAACAAACGTTGCTCGCCTAACAAGGCACGAACCAACAGAATATTTTTGCGGACATTGTTTGAAAGCTTTTTACCCCCTGGTAATAAAATAGTATCATAGCCTGCCTTGCACAATTCTACATATCTATTTAATCCTGTAATTGTTGCCAGGGTGGTTACCTCTTCTACATTTATTGTTTCATTTCCCATGGTTATGTTTTGCAGGATCGATCCATGAAAAATTTCCTGGCTAAGTAATATACCTGTTAATTGCCGTAGGTTTTGTAACTCATAATTGCCTACAGGTATGCCATTTATTAAGATGCTGCCTGTATAATTAGTATAGGCGCCGGTTAGCAGTTGCAACACCGTTGATTTTCCTGACCCTGAAATACCTTTTATTTGTACCATTTGCCCGGGAGTAATATTTAAGTTGATGTTATTGAGCACCAAAATGCCGTTACTAAAAGCAAACCGTACATTATTAAATTGTATAGCTACGCCTTCTTTTTTAGCAGAAAGCATTAAACTACCGGAATGCTCTATTTCGGCATCCGTAATTTTGCTCAGTTTTTCTACTGAAACCAATGCATCGTAAACTGAATCAAGCTTAGTTATAATTTTTTCGATACTGGCAATAATGGTTATAATAACAATATCGGCCGCTATAAACTGCCCGATGTTGATCTGTTGATTAACCAATAAATACGACCCAACAATAAGCATAGCTGCCGTTATAACTATTTTAAAAGAAACTAAACTCCAAAACTGTGTGAGCAATATTTTAAAGTGGTTTGTTCGGGACTCAAGGTACCTGCTTACTAATTCATCCGTTTTTTGAATGTGTAGCGAGGTGCCCCTTGTATATTTAAAAGATTTTACAGAACGGGCAAGCTCTTGCAACCAACCGGCCACTCCATATTTATACTTGCTGGCAAGCAGTGCAGTTACAAACCCCTGGGGAGAGGTAACATTCACAATGATTAATATAATAAAAAGCAATAATAACCCGAAGGCAATAAATACCGGGTGGTAAAACGACAATAAAACCAAACCCAGTATAACCTGGATGACTGCAGCCGGTAAATCTATCAATAATTTATCCAGCCCTTTCTGTAGTGATACTACTTCAAAATAACGGTTTACCAATTCCGGTAAATACTGGTTGTCCAGCTTTTCGATATCTAGTTTTGGCAAACGGTTTCCAAATTCCAGTGAATAGCGCACAAACAGTTTTTGCTTTATTTTCTCAATAATCTGCAATTGTCGTATCTGCAATAATCCGTTGATGAATACCCCAAAAATCACCATGCCTATTAAAACCACGATGGAACTGGATATACTACCCGCCATTACAAAATTGATGATATATTGAATACCCAAAGGCAGGGATAGCTGAACCACCCCACCAAGTATCGCAAACATATAAATGGTCACAATATCCTTCCTGTCTAACAGGAGTATATTGTTGAGCTTTGCGATGGAATTTTTAAGGTATGTTTTTTCGTCTGACATTTTACTGGTTTAGGTTTTGCTTATTAGTCTGCCTTCAAAATATAAAAAGTACATGCTTAACCGGTGCAATTTGGTCTTTTATAATTAACTTTTTCAGCATTGTATTTACTGTTCGCATTTGTTGAATAATACTGCAATGATATAAATGATAGTATTACTATCATAGTGAATTGTAAAACTTTTAACAATATTTCTTAACGCGAATGGAAAAGGCTTAACGCTTAAGGCTTAACGAGAAAAGCAGAAGGCTTACCGCTGAGGCTGATGGGATTTAAGTTGGAAGTTATAGGTTAAAAGTGTGGTTTCGGCTCCGCTCAAACACCGCAGCAGCCGTCGCCTGGGGAAAAGTGAAATCGTTGCCTGAGCGGAGCCGATGTTGCCTTCGGCTCCGCTCAGGCAACATCTAAGCTAACATCGATTTAAACAAAAACCTTCATTTATTGTAATTCTAACAAACAAAGCAATTATTGCTTTTCTTTTTTAATTAAACAGTCACCCTTAAAAAGAAATGAAAAAAAGATTTACAATAGCGGAAATAGCTATTCTTTTATTATCCATCATTATCATTTTTATATCCGAATACTATTATACAGTATTAAAGGATCACGACAGGGCGATCTTCATCGGATTATGGCCACCTACAATGTTAATCCTGCTTATATACCTTAACTCAAAAAAAAGTCAATAAATGGAAAATTTAGACTTGATCATACTAACTGCGATTGTAGTTATTGTATTTGCTGTGTTTTCCATTTCACTGTTAAGGGGATTTGGCAGTAAAGACGGTATTAAAGAAGCTGAAACAAGCGTGGATAAGTAATGTATTGCTTGCCTGTAAAGGATGTAAAATAACGTATCACTTATTATAAAAAGCAAATTGCAAAAGGTTTGCCCTTTTCAGTCTGCTAACCATTAACATGCACCAAAATCCCAAATAACATGCATCCATTTGTGATACTTTCTCAAATTATAATTGCAGTATCAATTATAATCGTATGGGTATTTCGCTTCGAAAATATTGTGGTTGAATTTAAACATTATGGTTTGCCCGACCTTATACGCAATATGGTTGGCGCTACAAAAATTGCTTTAGCTACCTTATTGATCGCGGGTATCTGGTATCCTGGCCTTGTAGCAATACCAGCCCTCATTATGGCCTTTTTAATGGTTTGCGCACAAGCAGCTCATTTTAAAGTTAAAAACCCATGGCCAAAGCATCTGCCATCGTTGTTCCTGCTAATATTATCGTTATTTGTCGCCGCAGCTTATACCAAAACCATAACGCTTTGAATTTTCTGAACATCCTTCTCATCCTTTTTACCGGACTGGCATTTTTGTTTTACGGGGTTTATTATTTTTTTTCTCCCAATTTTAAATTGGAATTCAAGCGATTTGGTTTACAGAAATTTGGATTATTGGCAGCATGGTTACAAATACTTGGTGGTACCGGCCTTTTGGTGGGTTTAACTATCCACTTTATTTTAGTGATATCAACCCTTGGGTTGGCTGTATTAATGCTACTTGGGGTAGCAACCCGTATAAAAGTAAAGGACAATTTCCAGCAAACTTTTCCAGCACTATTTTTTATGATTATAAATTTTTACCTGTTCCTGGTTTCTTTACATGTTATTGGCTAAAGCTGTTCTGTTACTTTTAAAATGTTCATTAACTGAACTTTGATTTCTTTTGGGGACCGGCTGTAGAATAAGCATTAAACATTGTTGTGTCACTCACTTGTACCGCATACCGCTATTCTGCCTTTTTAAAACCAGGACTGCTCAACCATTGCGTTGCCGATGAACGGATTGCGACGCAACGATGATAAACAAGAATTACTAAAGCCCGTACCATAAAATTATTTTCCACCAAACCAGCTTAAAAGAATACCAGAAAGAAAAGTTTTTAATCTGGTTACATTTGAGCTAATCACCAAATTGTAAAAAGTGACGGGCAGTTAAATCTGTTTGCCGGGCTAAAAGTAAAACAGGTGCAAAGCAGCTAAACTTTTTTCCATCTGCATCCCGCCATTCATCGTCCATTTTTTTTTAATTTTGAGTTTCATCATCATTCTATTTTTCTATGCCACAGGAGCCAATTGAATTGTCAAGAGAAGACATGCTACTTCCCGACTTCCATTTTAAAGAAGTTGAAGCACTTTATTTTAATGATTTAACAATACCCAGCGAGCTGTATGACGTAATCGCACAAAAAGACCGTGGGCCACTAATTGAAGATTTAGAGAAGGTGCTGAGACATTCCATAGAGAAGATTGATATATTTTTGGCATTAAAGGTTGAGGCTAAACATACCTATGCCCCCTGGCATAGCCTGTTTATTTTAAAAGACCTGGAGGCTACAGAAGCATTAACCGGCGTGCTGTATTTTCTACTACAGGATGAGGATATAATAGATTTTTACCTGGGCGATGGCTTATCAGAATTTGGATGGGAACTGCTGTATACATTAGCCAACAATGAGCTACCTCTACTAGTAGCACTTTTTAAAACCCTGACAGATGAACTTGATTTAAGAAAAGAGGTGATAGAAACTTTGAAGCAAATTTGCTTGCACCAGCCCGAGCGAAAAATGGAGGTTCAGGGTCATTTACGCACAATGCTCTTGTATACATCCACCATTGATATGATGGATGAAGTTTATATTGATGAAGTTGCTGAGAGCTTATTGGAAGCTATTGGCGATTTGCAGCTAACCAGTCTGTTTCCCAAAATTGAAAAACTATTTATCGAAGATAAAATACCGGGTTTGTATTTGATAAACTGGAATACTTTTGAACAGAGATATGTTTTGTTTTTACCATCAGAGATGCCGGAACCAACTGAATTAAGAACAAGAGAAGAAATATATGACGACTGTTTAATTCTGTTTAACAACAGCGATGAAGATGATGACACGGATGAATTAGAAGATTTTGAGGACTATCTTAATCAAATGGATGAAGAAGATGCCTATGATGATATGCTTGAAGAATTTGAAAGAAAAAACGAGGAGGGTAAATCAAGTTCGTACCTCAACTACCAGGAGGTACAAACACCATTTGTAAAGAAAGAACCTGATGTGGGCCGAAATGAACCTTGCCCTTGTGGAAGTGGGAAAAAGTTTAAAAAATGTTGTGGAAAAAATTAATGAAATGATTTTTGAAAGTAGGCATTGCTTCAATTATAAGGAACCTGTAATTCATCTGCGGTGGCATTTATTTTGATTATCGCATGTATATGATTAGGCATGACAACGAACGTAAGCTGGAACAACAAATTCATATTGTTGTTCCAGCCAAACTAATTGTTGCTCCGCATTTTGCCCATAATCATTTAAAAATATTTTATTTCTTAATCTTACCGAAACAACAAATTTATCCTCTACGCAAGTGCTACAAAATACAAGGCGTTACGGCTGTAGTGGTTACGCCTTGTAACCGATTTGATTTCCGCTACTTGTGCATCTGTGTTCATTAACGATTTGATAAAATCACGTTAAAAACAACAGTTAGGTGTCATTTTAAAAGTAGTCCTGAAAATGTTGTTCTAAAAGTTCTGTCAGGTATTCTTTGCTTAACGGTTTTGTGCTAAAGTCCGATACATCTTGTATTTCCTTAGCCCTTTTTATATGATCGGGATTGGTTGATGTTGTTAAAATCACAATAAGTACTTTGCATTTTTGAGCTTTGCTTAAATTTTTATATTCCTCTAAAAATTCCCATCCGTTCATTTTAGGCATGTTAAGGTCTAAAAATATGAGATCGGGTGGAATTTGATTTGTCTTTTTGAGATACTCTATTGCTTCAATTCCGTTTCTGGCAATATCAATGTGGTCAACAATATTCATATTATTGATGGTGATTTCATGGAAGTAGTTATCATCAGGGTCGTCATCAACTAATAAAATGCAGTTCAGTTTTTTTCTCATAACATTATCTAATTATGGTGATTGTTTAAAATGATTTCAGTGATTCATTTTGGTTATTTTGAAGTCATTATTCTGCTGACTAAACAACTTTTTCCACCAGAGTTTATTAATAAGCTAGTTTGTAAACTTGTTGCTTTTAAATATTCCACTAATGTATTTTAAAAAAGTTTTGATAAATATCCTTCAATGGATTTTAATTCGACTATTACTTTTTCTTCAACGATTAAGTCGCATGGAAATTTGCCCGAATTCTAATTATGAAACATTACTTTATATTCCTTTTCTGTTTCAAATTTTATTTGTCTTCTTCCAATAAAATGTTTAGCGCATTATGATATATTCTTTCAGCAAATCCAGGATCTTATACACTATAAACTTTATAACATAATCCAAATATTTTTTCTGTAAATGTGTCATTTATCATTGCATCATATTTAATCACCGAATCTATTACCTGGGTATTGTGAAATAAAATGTACTTCCTTTTCCGAATTCGGATTCAACCCATATTTTTCCGCCATGCATTTCAATAATTTTTCTGGTGAGCGAAAGTCCTATACCTGTGCCTGCATATTCTGTTCGCAGGTGAAGGCGTTGAAAAATGATGAATATTCTGTCGTAAAATTCTTTTTCAATTCCGATGCCGTTATCTTTTATTATGAAAAGAAATTCTTTTCCTGTATCAGTTGCTGAAATATTTACAACAGGCGAAATGCCTTTCTTTTTAAATTTAATGGCATTGATTATAAGGTTTTGAAAAACTGATTTTAAATCGTAACATTTTATAACTGGTAATTTTTCGATATGAATTTCTGCACCGCTTTCTTCAATGATTGCTGCGAGGTCGGTTAAAATTTCATGCACTAATTTATCGCAATCCGTTTCCCGCTTAGCCATATCTTTTCCTACTCTTGAATATTCAAGCAAATCAAAAATGAGGTTTGACATACGGGTTGCTCCTCCGCTTACTAAACTCATATATTCATTCACTTCTTTGTCAGGATACGCTTCTAATTTTTCGGCTAATAATTTTGAGAAATTGGAAATGCTTCTTAACGGTTCCTGCAAGTCGTGAGAGGCAGCATAGGCGAATTGTTCTATTTCTTTATTTTTTCTTTCTAACTCTATATTATATTGAATTAATCTTTTTTCGGCTTTATCCTGTTCAGTAATATCCTGCACAGTGCCCACCATTTTGGTGACTTGTCCATTAGCATTTAATATGACTTTTCCTATTCCTTGTACAACTTTTCTACTGTCATCGGGCAAAACAATGGTAAACGTAGATGGAGCACTCTCATATTCCAAAGTATTTTTTTCTTTAAATACCTGTATTGCTTCCTCAATATTTTTTTTCGTCCTTGCCCTTGTGCGTTCAACATCTTCTGGCAACATACGCTCAAGTGCTTTTGTAAAGCTGACTTCAAATCTTTCATCTCCGTATCCGTAAACATTAAACATCTCGTTTGACCATTGCACCTGGTTAGTCTCCAGGTTCATCTCCCAATTTCCTATTTTCGCTAATCGTTGTGCATCATTCAGTTTTTCTTCGCTTTCTTTTAATTGTTGCAAATGAAATTCAAGTTCTTCACTCATCGTATTTAATCCAACAGCAATGGCATCCAGTTCATCACCTCTATCGCTGACGAGAAGCTTTTCTGAAAAATCCAATTGAGTGGTTTTTATCAGGGCCTCCATAATACCAATAATTCTTTTTTCGTTTTCCCGGATGAAATTTGTTTTAGTTTCCAGATCCTGATCAGCTTGTATTCGTTTTTGAATGCTGTTAGAAAGTTCTGCAGTCATATCATTAAATGAAGTTGCCAGAACACCAATTTCATCATTTGAAAATACCTTTGCGCGGGCACTAAAATCTCTTTCGGCAATGCTTTTTGAAGCACTCGTAATTTCTTTCAGCCCTTTTGTAATTCCCCTAACAACAAAATAAGTAAGTATCAGTCCGCTGAATTCAACAGTTATTGCAATGGCAAGTAACAAGGCTAAAATAGTATTTTCCAGCCAGCGTGCACCTTCTCCCAGCGTGTAAGAAAAATCATTTTCGAGTTTAGTAAGTTTTTGATTGATGGGCTCTATTTCCTTAACAATCTCATCCAATTTATGTTGGGATGGGGAAGACGAATGTATTTCTGCATTTAATTTTTGATCAATGGGT
>JBBSJX010000043.1:0-15875 GCA_038256825.1 Chitinophagales bacterium | reverse complement strand
TCATTGTTAAGTCTCGTGGCACTAACCATGATAGCGACGTGCACACATTTGTTTTGAGTGATGATGGAATTTTTGTAATGCCAAATGATGGTAAAGCAAAATTGAGCACCAATAAGAATAAGGAGGTTGATAAAAATGTTGCTGAGAATAAAAATATTCAATAATAATCCGTGATAACAGTTCAGCCAACATTCATTGTAGGTATTGGTGGCTCAGCCGGAGCACTGAACGCATATAAGGCGTTGCTGAATGCAATGCCTCCTGATACAGGTATGGCCTTTGTTGTTATTTCTCACATGAACCCTACCGCCCATAGTCAGTTAGCTAAAATACTACAGCGGCACACGAAAATGGCAGTAACCGTAGCTGCGGAGGCAATGCCTATTCTTGTGAATCACGTTTACGTAATTCCTCCGGACTCCGATCTTACTATGGAAAATTATCGCTTCAAAGTAATCTCCCCTCGCTCTGGCGGACACAAACAAGTAGATGTATTTTTTATTTCACTGGCAAATGAAATGAGTGCGCTTGCTGTCGGCATTGTCCTTTCGGGTTATGATGGCGATGGCACGGAGGGCTGCAAACATATAAAAGCCAACGGAGGAAAAACCTTCGCCCAGGACATGTTTGCCGAAGTTAACCACATGCCGCTCAGTGCTCAGGCAGCAGGCTGTATTGATTTCGTTTTACCACTGAACAAAATTCCGGCTAAGCTAAAAAGATTGGCGGCAGCGCTTAGCCCCCCGCCCTAAAGGGAGCTATGGAAGTTTGCCCTGTTCCCTCTACTCCCTTTAGAGGTACAAATGCTACCAAAAGGCAGCTCCCAGGGAGCTAAAAACAAACCGCTATGCAAGAAAATTGGTTTTTTATAAAATGCCGTTAGGCATGAACATTTGGTAATAAATTCCTCTAGGTAGCTCCATACCCTTACGCAATCTTTTGCGTAGCAAACAATACATCTTTCAGGTTGTCAACACTTACCTGTAGCTCATCTTTTTTTTCACGGTGTCCTGCTGCCATTCTTGGCAATCCTTTTTTGTCAGCATCTTCTTCCATTTTCTTCAACAGGTTTCTACGCTCTTCCATAATGCGCAGGGCTGTCCATAAAGTAGATTCCAATATTTCAGACTGTTTAGACGCTAAGTCTCTTTCCGAATAAGAATGACCAATATGGCAACGGTAACGGTTTACATTGCCACTTCCATTTTCAATATACCAAAGGCCTCCCCCACAGTCAGGGCAGGCGAAAATGCTTTTCTCACCAATTTTGCGAACATTATCATAATCTACTACTACCCGTTCTGCAATTTCAGATTCGATCATTACATCAGGCGGTGCCGGTTTTTCTTCCCGTTCGGTTTGTGTAATGTCAAAAATAACTTCACCCATTTTTGCAAGCGGGAGGCAATAATCAACCTCCATGCTATTGAGCACGGATAAGGGCATATCAGGATATTCTGCTTCATTGGGATCTTGTACAATGCAGGTTCCCCCGCTTCTTTTAATAGCGCCCATGCCCGTTGTACCATCATCAAGCATTCCGGTTAATACTACGCCTATGCATCTTGTGCTATACGCAGCCGCAGCAGACCTGAATAAAACATCAATAGAAGGCCGCCAGCGGTTTTCCTGCGGTCCCGAGCCAAGAATGATCCTGTCTTTTTTAACCAGCAAATGATAATTTGGCGAAGCGATGTAAATATGATCTTTTTCAATTGCCTCATCATCTTTTGCAATGGTGCATTGCAATGAAGTATGCGGTTGCAGGCGCTGAAGCAAAAAATCGCTAATGCTTGTTCTTGAAAGGTGCAGTACGATAAAAACTGCGGCATCTGCCCCCGGCCTTAATTCCGCCACTAATTCAATTAAAGCATTCATGCCTCCGGCAGAAGCGCCAACTACAATAACAAATTTGGGTGCATTCATTTTTTATGTTTGGAGGTTACATTTCAAAGGTAAAAATTTTAAACAGTAGCGCCATAAATATCCCTGATACAATACACCTGGTGTTATTTACAATAACTTCTGAAAAAGTAATAACTGGGATTGCCATCAACCGGCAGATAATATAGCTCAAATGGTTTAGAGCACTCCACTTTAGGCATAACATAATATATACACTACATTTTGAAAATTTGACCACTAAAGATTAAAGATTTTAGTCTCAAAACTATAAGGGCTCCTACATTAAGTGTCTAAAAACTTCAACCGCTCATCCTCTTTCAATTGGTTTACAAAAGTTTGGATTTAGTCATTATATATAAATAGATTACCAAAAAGTCATCTATTCCTTACCTTTACAATAAAAAAGGAAATGAATGTTTTCAAAAAAATGCGAGTACAGCATTAGAGCACTCGTTTTTATAGCCAGCAAATCAAAGCAAGGATTAAAAACCGGTATAGTTGAAATTGCAAAGTCTATCGATGCCCCTGAAAAATTTATTGCCAAAATATTGCATGAGTTAACAAAGCAAAAATTTGTGCAATCTCAAAAAGGGCCTTCAGGTGGTTTTTACCTGGACGCAAAGTCGTTTAACAACACGCTGGCGGATATTGTAATAGCTATAGATGGTGATCAACTTTTTACTGGTTGCGCTTTAGGTCTTGATTACTGCTCGGAAAAGAAACCATGCCCTATACACTTCGAATTTAAAAAAGTAAGAAAAGATATTTACGATTTGTTGCAAGCATCTAAGCTGGGAGCATTGCAGGAGCAATTGAAGCTTAAACTGGCTTATTTAAAGCAACGATAATACACAAAATATGAAACCGTTTCAAAACCCTATTCACTTTACCTCAACGGGCATTAAAATACTATCTACATTATTTTCCGCATCCTTTATACTGCCAGCTAGTGTTGTGGCCCAAACTACAGACCCCTCTCCTATATCCCAGAACCTGGGTTTGATAGAAATTATAGTTTTGTGTTTAATGGTAGCGTTGGTCTTTGCAGCAGCAGTCGTTCTTATAGTAAAATCAAAAGAGGCAATACATACCTTACGAAATAAGGGCAGTAATAGTGATTTGGTAAGGCACGAAGAATATTTGAAAAATTTAGATGCCGAACAGATAAAGAGATTTTTAGATTACCAGCAAAACGGAAAAAACCCTTTAAAAAATACCACGTCCAAGATTCTATTACCAACAACATTGTTTGTTGCAACATCACTTTTTTGCAATAATTTATTTGCTCAAACGGCCGCTAAAACCCCCGGTTCCATATTTAGCCAGGGCGGCATTATCATCACACTTATTTTAATACTTACACCTATACTAGCAGGCATTGTGTTAATGATTGTTAAGGTGAACAATATTATAAAGCGTAATCGCTACAAGCAAAATCTAGCGGAAGTAAAAGACCTGACAGAATATTTAAAAACGCTACCTGAAGATGAAGTTACCGAAGCCTTAAAAAAACGTAAGGCGATACTCGATTACAAACTTTCAAAAACTGAACTGGCAGGCACACTGGCACCAAACGATGAGCGGGGCATTATCAGCAATGTAAATGAACATGCAAACATCCGTTTCATAGCCGAAAAAAGAAAGGCTTTAAAACGACCGAATGTTGATCCTAAATTATCAAAACTAATTATATGGTTTTTAATCAGCGCTACTGCATGGCTGATTTTCGGCACTACTATTGGCGAATATGTAGGTATCAAATTCGTTGCGCCCGATGTTGATCATATTAGCTGGTTAAGCTTTGGCAGATTGCGTCCGGTTCATACCAATGCGGTATTCTGGGGTTGGTCTTCATTGGCTATGTTGGGGTTGGGTTACTACGTGGTACCGCGTGTAGGTAACGTTGAAATCCATAGCATCAAATGGGGGTGGTACACGCTGCACCTGATAAACGCATCCGTTATTTTAGGCACCCTTTGCTTAATGGCAGGTATCAACAACGCAGGTGGAGAATACCGTGAATACATTTGGCCCGTTCAGTTACTATTTGCAATAGGGTTAGTACTTACATTAATCAATTTTCTTAAAACAATTGCCTTTAGAAAAACAAAAGAAATTTATGTTTCCAATTGGTACATAGTGGCTGCTGTTATGTTTGCCATTGTGATTACCATAATTGCCTATGTCCCTTTTTGGCAAGATGGATTGGGCGAAACTATTATTCAAGGCTACTACATGCACCAGGGCGTAGGCATGTGGTTCATGCTGTTTACTTTGGGGCTGGTGTATTACTATTTGCCGCAGCAATTAAATAAACCCATCTATTCTTATAGTCTTGGTATTCTTGCTTTCTGGTCGCAGATATTTTTTTATACGCTTATTGGTACGCACCACTTTGTGTTTAGCGCAATCCCCTGGTCGTTGCAAACAGTGGCTATTGTTGGCAGCGTGGGTATGGTGCTTCCGGTGATAGCAGGTACCACAAATTTTCTTATGACTTTTAAAGGTTCATGGAATAAGGTGTCGGGCAGTTATTCCCTTCCTTTCTTTATAATTGGGACCATTTTTTATTTTTCGGGGTCATTACAGGGCACAGCGGAAGCATTTCGGTTTACCAATCTTACCTGGCACTTTACTGATTTTACGGTAGCCCACTCTCACTTAACCATGTATGGTATTATCGCCTTTTTTCTTTGGGGCGGCATCTATGCCATTATTCCAAGGCTTACCCACCAGGAGCCGCCGCAGGTAACAGTGGGTATTCATTTCTGGATGGCATTTATTGGTTTGCTATTTTATAGCGTGCCTTTAATGATTGGCGGAACCATAAAAGGCTTAATGTGGCAGGATGGAAAAGCGTTTATTGATACTGTTTCCATGATGGCGCCCTATTGGCTATGGCGAGCTATAGGCGGTACATTGATGTGGGTTTCGCACCTGGTATTTGCCTTCAATATGTATAAAATGATAGCACCGAGAAATGTGATAAATATACAGGAAGCAGCGTTAAAAAATTTGGAGCAGGAAGATGTTGAGCTGGTGGATGTGCAGTAGTTATTTTGAATGATGAGTTATGAGTTATGAATTATGAATTATGAGTTATGAGTTATGAATGGCAACCGTCATTGCGAGCCTTGCGTAGCTTGGCGAAGCAATCCCCAACCAATCCAGCTAACCTGATTTTGCAGGATTGCTTCGTACCTCGCAATGACGCAGCGTTTTAAATCATCATCTCTGCAAATTGAGAAAAAGGAAAATGAATGTTTCTATATTTTTATGTAGCCAGCTTCATATCCTTCTTCAACATCGTTGTGTCACTCACTTGTACGGTTACAACAATATTGAACAAAAATTAACCACAGAGAAATACAAGAGAAATACACACAGAGAACACAGAGTTTTTACCCGTGTTCTCTGCGAAAGACTCCGGTTTTTCTCTGCGGTTAAAAAAAAGCCGAATAGCGAAAAAAAAGTACAAGTGTGCGACGCAAGAAAAGCTGAATAGTATGATGAAGACCGGCTCACAAAAAAAATAATAATACAAGCAGTTTAATCCTTAATTGACAAATCAACACCGAACGATATTTTATTATGGAATACTTTAATGATCATAAGAAGCTTTTTTTAACCGCACTGGGTTTATTTGTTTTCTTAACCATACTGGTAGCCATTGTACCGGCGTTTCACAATCAAAAAAATAATGCACCGTTGCCACAGGCTAAACCTTTAAGTGGCGATGCACTACAGGGAAAAGCTTTGTATGTGGCAAATGGTTGCGTGGCGTGCCACACACAGCAGGTAAGAAATGTTGATATGGATAAAATGTGGGGCGAACGACCCAGCATTGCAGCAGACTATGCGGATAATCATCGCACCGATGTTTGGCGAAACACGGCTACGTTAATGGGCACCGAACGTACCGGACCCGACCTTGCCTCCATTGGTACCCGCCAACCCAGTATTGACTGGCATTTAGTACACTTATTCAATCCCCGAATTGTGGTAAAACAATCCATAATGCCTGCTTACACCTGGATGTTTGAAATAAAAGAAAAGCCTGCAAAAGGTGATGTAGTAGTAAATGTACCTGTAGCATTTATGAGGGGAAAAAAGGGCAAAGTAGTAGCTACAAAAGAAGCTATACAGTTGGTGGCCTACCTGCAATCATTAAAACAAATTAAGCTGCCGGATGGAACACCTGGCCCCGAATTTTTATACAAGCGTGAAAAGAAAATTTTAGCCGGTGGCGAAGTCATGCAGGAACTGGATGGAACAGCATTGTACGCGGCAAATTGTCAAAGCTGTCACCAGGAAAATGGCGAAGGTTTAAAGGGTGCCTTTCCACCACTAAAGGGCAGTAAAATTGTATTGGACGATAATGTAGAAACGATGGTAAACATTATAATGAACGGATATAGCGCCAGGGAAAAGGAAGGATATCCATCCATGCCATCCATAGGCACCAATAACAATTTAACGCCGGAGGAAGTGGCTGCAATTATGAACCATGAAAAGTCAAGTTGGGGCAACAGTGCTAAAAAAGTAAAAGCCGACGAAATAAAAAAAGTAATGGAGCTGATAAAATTGAAAACACCGGTAACACCTTGAGCTGATCAGGTTAACAGCCTATCGGGCATTACCTATTATAGGTTTAAATAAATACCGGTTTAATGAAAAAAAAAACCATGAAAAAATTAGCATTTATTGTTTGCCTGGCAATTGTTCACCCCGCAGCTTATGCATGTGATGCCTGTGAAAAAAAGCAACCTGCGGTGCTACGTGGCATTACGCATGGCGGCGGGCCCGATAGCAATTGGGATTACGTATATGTGTGGGCAACGGTATTAATAGTGGTGGCTACGCTTTTTTACACTATAAAATGGGTGTTACATCCAGGTGAACAAAATATGAATCATATTAAAAGAAGCATTTTAAATGAAGCATAAAATGGAAGACAAGAGCACGGTGATCATTTTTATAGATGATGAATTGCAGCCTGTAGGCTCATTTAAATCACCTATTAATTTTGAACTGGATACCCGCAAACTGGTGGATGGCGAACATTATTTGCGCATAGTGAGTAAGGACCCCAGCGGTGTGGAAGGTGTACGAAAAATTTCTTTCACGGTGCGTAACGGACCGGATATTACTGTAGAGGGATTAAAAGAAAACGAGGTGGTGGATGGCGTTATCCCGGTTATGATCAGCGCTTACGGAAAGGGTGATCAGAAAGTATTTTTAATTGAAGGAAGTGAAACACCGAGGAGTATTCCGGGTTGGGTTTGGATTGGGCACATCATTTTTGGAGGATGGGCAATCTATTATTTAATCACACAATTTTTTCAGAACTGATAAGCAACAAACACAACTTTGGTTTATGGCGTCAAAGATGAATAGCATAACACGCAATTGTTATAAAAAAGTTCTTAAACAAAAAAACAGACGCTGGTCAGGTGAACAGAATAACGTCTCTTCTTTATTAAAAAAATATGGAAAACAAACCTATCAAGCGCAATGAGCATATTGTCAGTTTATCAAAAGATCATCACGCAACTTTGTTGTTTTGCTGGAAAATAAGAACAGGTTTGAAACTTGAAGTCGCTGTTGACCGAATGTTACCTTATGTTCAATACTTCTGGCAACAGCACATGGTTCCACACTTTCTGGAGGAAGAAACAATATTGTTTTTACCTGTAAAGGATGACAAAGTGCAACGGGCGCTGAGGGAACATATACAGATTAGGGAAAAGATTGAAGCATTGCAAAATGCAGGAGATGATGCTAATGTACAATTGGCCGCACTGGCAGATTTGGTAGATGCCCATGTGCGTTATGAAGAAAGAGAACTGTTTCCGCATCTTGAACTTATACTAACAAATGAACAATTAGAAGGTATAGGCAAACAGTTGAATGAAAAACATGAAACGTTGAAGGATGACTTTGCTGATGAATTTTGGGTAAAGAAAAAGTGAGATAATGAATAGAGAGGTCATACAATTTACTGCTTATTGTGAGGGAATAGAAATTGCATTGCAAACCTACGAAAGGGAATACCGCAATTTAATGGTGCTATTGAATGACAAGATTTATCTGGAAGACTTTGGTGAATGTAAAGGGACGGGACGATGTGGTACCTGCATTGTAAAAATTGAAGGGCTGCCTGACGTAGCAAATACCTTAGATAGAAATGAAGAAAGCACCTTGAACAAAGCAGGTGTTACGCAGCCAAATTTCCGGCTTGCATGCCAGGTTTTAATTGACAAAAATTTAGATAATGTAAGTGTAGAAGTTATAGGCGGTGAGATAGTTGTATAGTCGATCATTACAAACATTAAAACCAATTAATGATGAAAGAAAGTTACGGAACCTTATCACAGACACTTAATGGTTTAAAACAAGCTGGTTATTTACTTGACTTTAATAGTAAGGACGATTGTATTGTTTGTCACCACACCAATACAGTTTTATCGCCGGATGATTTTGAGATTGATAAAGTGTATCGTTTTGAAGGAGAATCAAATCCTGCTGATGAGAGTATTGTTTATGCGATTTCATCTTCAACATTTAACGTTAAAGGCACCCTCGTTAATGGTTACGGCATATCTTCAGATGAAGTTTCCGCAGCAATGGTAGAAAAACTAACCAGAAGCCCAGACCATAAAAAAGACACCGAATAAATTTATCTAATTATAAATCTGCAAAATGGAAAATAAATCAAACGAAGCAACGCCTCAACGCCCGGAAGGCGATCGCCTGTTAAATGCTGACCTGGTAGAAATGGATCTGAACCAGTTTATTGATCAAATCCGTAATGAAAGCACATGGAAAGATAGCGACCGAAACTCCATTACTATATTTAAAAGCGATAAAATGCGTGTTGTTTTGCTTGGCCTTCATAAGGGAGCAGAACTTACCACACATACTGCAAACGGTACCATTAGCGTTCAGGTGTTGGAAGGAAAAATAAATTTTATCGCTGAACCTCAAACTTCCAACTTACAAAAAGGACAAATGATCGTGCTACACGAAAAAATACCGCACAGCGTAACCGCTTTGGAAGAAAGCTTTTTCCTGCTTACCCTTGCTATGAGTTAGTTGTATTGAAGTTATAACTGTGTTTGGTTTACATGACGATCTATGTGCAGCATCGTTCAAAGGTCCAGGCTATAGTTCTGATGAATTCATCAATCGGAAAGATGGAACATTTGAATTGAGCAAATACCGGATGGGCCTGCTTGCCGTAATGAATGACCTGCATAAAGGGCGAGACAGCGGCCAAAGCTGGAGTTACGTGATTGATATACCCACTGTGTTTTTAACTCTGGTATCGTTAAGTGGCCTTGTAATGTTATTGTTTTTAAAGAAACAAGCCTCAATGGTTTATTACTTTTGGTAATAGGCGGTGTTATCTGCCTTTTTATCTATTGGATTTGGGTTCCTTAAAATGCATTCGCCAGCCCATTCTACATAACCACCTTTTCAGTTTTCTTAAATCGTTTTATACCAAAATTTATTTTTTGGTTGCAGGCAATTGTCCTTACGGCATCATCGTTGTACCGATAGCTATCGGTGCTCGTTTCAAAGGCAGTTTTATATAGCAACATGGCAAAATTGATGTTTACAATACTTCAACATTATACTTTTTGTGCTACATCCAGCTCAATATTTTAGGCACTAAAATTAAAAAGCAGCAACCTGCAAAGATTGCTGCTATTAATTATTCTGTACAAGTGAGTGAACCGCCAAAGGTCGGTCAGGCTACAACAATGCTGATTAATTATATGATGCTTGTTACCTAAAAACATTATTTCAAATCCACTCACAGTAAAAAACAAATTGAGTAACTATGTTACTTTCCTACAGATTCACTTTTTTTACCTGTTACTACAAACATATTATTGTACATAGATCCTTTAAGCACTCCATCCTCATTATTTAACACAAAATCAATATCGTACCCCTGCAAGGTGGCTCTAAAAGTAAGTACCGAATCTTTTATAACAGGGCTAACAATAGGCGCTTCGGCTGAAGAAGGTTCTCCAAATTTAAGTACGCCGGAAAGCTTACCATCGGTTTCGATAAGTACCAATTGGCTTTTGGTATCGCCCTGAGGCAAGGCCACCATTACAATATCCCAACTACCTAAAAAATTGCTTTTTTCACCGGGCGTTTGAGCATTTACGCCAACATATGCAAGAATAGAGAACGCAAATAACAGGATTGTTTTTTTCATGTAGTATAATTTTTATGAATGTAATTTATAAAAACGATTATCTATTATTTTTCTTATAAAATTTTACTTTAATTAAATAAGCTGGAAAATTTGCATAGTAAATTATTTAGATATTAACTTTAAAAATAGTTTTCGCCCACACATATAGCAATTCTAAAAGCAATAAATTATTATTATGAATTTAAAAAAAACTGCGATAACAGTTATTATCTTATTTTTTATTTCAATGGTTTCTTTAAATGCGCAAACATCAGACACTGCAACTTTAATAAAAACAGATTATTTAGATTTAGCTCATGAACCAAAACTCAATTATTTTAAGGTTAACCTGACCTCTCTCCTCTTAAAAACCTATTCATTTCAATACGAAAGAGTTTTAAGCAAGAGGATTTCGATAGCCGCTTCATACCGAACAATGCCGGCAACCCAAATACCATTTAAAAACATAATATTAAAACAGATTGATGTTACCGACCAGGAAACCAAAGATGCTATTGAAAAATTAAGGTTAAGTAATATTGGGTTTACACCTGAAATACGTTTTTACCTGGGAAAGAAAGGATACGGACGAGGATTTTATTTAGCGCCTTTTTATAGGTATGCTAAATTTAAAATTCAAAATCTTCAATTAGATTATCAGAATAATGCAGGACAGGATGGAATAATTGACTTATCAGGAAACTTTACTTCAAATACAGGAGGGCTTTTAATGGGAGCACAATGGGCTTTAGGTAAAAGCATTTGCCTGGACTGGTGGATTTTAGGCCCACATTATGGCCAGGGAACGGGCATATTAGCCGGCGTTTCAAGTAAACAATTATCACAAAGTGAACAAGATGACATCAGGCAACAATTAGAAGATATTGATATTCCGCTTACAGAAAAAACTATTAATGTAAATGCAAACGGGGCTTCACTTAAATTAGATGGTCCCTGGGGAGGTATCCGGGCAGGACTATCTTTAGGTATTCGCTTTTAAAATAATTTCCTTCTATAAATAAAGCAGTAAGACCATGTGAGTAACAAGGCTGCTTACTTTTTTTTCAATTTCTGAATACAAATTAATTTTAGGCAAAGCGTGTAATCAGTACTAATAATCTTGTAAAGCCGAACAATTACACCTGTTTTTTTTCTTTAGGTCGTATAATAAGCCTTAGCGTAGGGTCGTTGGTTATAAAACTCCAAAGCCAGCTAAAAGCCAGTTTAACTTTATTTCTAAAGCCTGCAAGTGGTATGATGTGAATAAACAGCCATACCAGCCAGGCAAAAAATCCTTTAAAAAATCCCTTTGGTAAATCAACCACCGCTTTATACTTTGCTATAATTGCCATGCTTCCTTTATCGTTATAGGCGAAAGGTTTTAAGTCTTCATTTTCGGCAAGGTGTTTTAAATTTTTTGCCAGTAATTCCCCCTGCTGAATGGCAACCTGTGCCACCTGCGGGTGTCCATGTGGAAAGTGTTCATCAGTGGTTTGAAAACATTGGTCGCCTATTGCAAAAATGTTAGTAGTATCCATTACTTTATTGTATTCATCCACAATAATCCTTCTTCCCCTTGTAATAGAACTTGCAGGTAAACCATTTGCTTCTCGTGCTATTACTCCCGTAGCCCAAATAAGGGTAGCAGTTTTAATAATTTCACCATTTGAGAGTACAACCTGGTCATTGGCATAATCTGTAACCAATGTGTTCAACATTATTTGCACATCCAGTTTATTTAATGTTTTAAAAGCCACCTCCTGCGATTTTTTGCTCATAGGTCCGAGTAGACTGGGACCACCATCAACAAGGTAAATTTTACCAATGCCCCGCCGGGCTTCGGGGTAATCCTTCGCTATTATATTTTTGCCCATTTCGGCTAACATGCCTGCCATTTCTACCCCAGTAGGGCCACCACCGGCAATAACAATGTTTGCCAACCGCATTTTATCTTCTAATGTGGTAGCACGAATAGCTTCTTCTAAACGTAGTAAAATGTGGTTGCGAATGTTTAATGCCTCATCAATAGTCTTCATTGGCAAAGCATGCTTAATCACATTTTGATTACCAAAAAAATTGGTTTCTGTACCCATGGCTAAAACCAGGTAGTGGTAAATAAGGCTGCCGGTATCCGTTTCAATCCTGTTTTCTTCCGGAATAATTTTTAATAAGCTACCCATGTAAAACCTGATGTTGTCACGCTCCTGGAACAACTTTCGAAAAGGATAGCTGATAGTGGAGGCTTCGATGAATGCAGTGGAAACCTGGTATAACAAGGGAGGAAAAAAATGATAATTATTCTTATCTACTAAAGTCACTTCATAGTGTTTGCTTCCGGTTAATTTTTTTGCAAGATTTAATCCGGCGAAGCCTCCGCCGATAATAATAATTTTCTTCATGTTAAGTTGTTTACGTAATTATCGGACAAGTTGTTCACATTCTCTATACAATATTCACTGTTAAAGAATAATGCCGTCATTGCTTTGCAGACAGCCTATTGTACATAAGCTAAGGAAGCAATCTGCTCGTTGTGGTTTAAGGATTATATAATTATTGCTGTGTGCTGATAAAAGAATTTTATAAAAACAAGGAAGGATACCTGGCTAGTAATATGTTTTATTGGATTAGGTATTTACTTAACAAAAGCCTTATAATGTAAATGTAAAGCTCAAGCCATATGGCTTCGTTCTTGCAATGGAACTCCTCCCGCTTGTTTCGAAAACTGCTTCGCATGTTTTCGTTCCGACTTGCGGAACGCCTTCGCTTGGCACCCATCCGCTTACTGGCCGTGCTTTATACAAGTAGTGTTGTCAGGTGCCAATCTTACCAACACTAATTTTGACAATGATCTACCTAATGTTTTAGATTTTTTTTTGCGCAAGGGATTGGCAGTAGTAGCTTGCCTGTGCGCTGACAAGTGCGTTAGCAGGCAACTACTACAGAAAGCCCGACCCGCCCGTGGCAATTTGGCGGGATGCGCCCAAAACTAAAATGAATAAGTTATATTGTATTTAACTGCACAATTGACAACCATTAATTTTATACCTGTTTGCACAACATTTATTTATTTTAAAACTTTTTGATGCATGGTTGGTAAAATGTATTGCTATTTTTACCGGAATTATATAAATGAATAAGTATTTAATTTAAGTGCTAACCCAATACTTATGCTGAACTACATCATTGCATTTTCCATTAGAAATAAGTTGATTGTGGGTATGATGGTTTTTGCATTGATTTTACTCGGTGCTTACAACGTTAATAAACTACCTGTTGATGCAGTACCGGATATCACTAATAATCAGGTTTTAATTATTACCCCATCGCCATCGTTGGGGGCCGCCGATATTGAGCGGCTGATAACCTTCCCTATTGAACAAGCCACTATAAACATTCCGGGAATAATTGAACAAAGATCATTTTCACGATTTGGCCTTTCGCTGGTAACCATTGTTTTTAATGATGAGACAGATGTTTACTGGGCACGCCAGCAGGTGAGCGAAAGAATGATTTTAATTCAGAACGAAATACCTCCATCACTTGGAACACCCACTATGGGTCCCGTTACTACAGGCCTGGGCGAAATTTTTCAGTACGTGGTGAAACCCAAAAAGGGCTATGAAAATAAGTATGATGCCATGGAACTGCGCACCATACAGGACTGGATAATAAGACGCCAATTATTGGGAACACCTGGTGTAGCAGATGTTAGCAGTTTTGGTGGAAAAATAAAGCAATACGAGATTGGTGTTAATTATGACCGGCTAAAATCGTACAATTTAACCATTGCCGACCTATTTACTGCCCTTGAAAATAACAACCAGAATACGGGTGGTGCTTATATTGAAAAAGGCCCGACGGTGCTTTTTATAAGAAGTGAAGGCCTTGTAGAAAATAAAGAGGATATAGGAACCATATTAATTAAAACATTACCCGATGGTACGCCTGTTTTAATAAGAGATGTTGCAGATTTAAACTGGGGAACGGCCACCCGGTACGGTGCCGTTACTTATAATGATGAGGGAGAAGTGGCCGGGGCCATTGTTATGATGCTTAAAGGCGCTAACTCTTCTAAAGTAATAAAAGATGTAAAAGCAAGGATTACACAGATTGAAAAGACCTTACCCGAAGGCGTTATGATTGAACCCTTTCTGGACCGTACAAAAATGGTGAACAATGCGATCAGCACCGTATTAACCAATTTATTTGAAGGCGCATTAATTGTTGTTTTGGTGCTGGTACTTTTTTTAGGCAACCTGCGGGCAGGCTTATTGGTTGCCTCGGTTATTCCGCTTAGTATGCTGTTTGCCATAATTATGATGAACCTGTTTGGTGTTAGTGGTAACCTGATGAGTTTAGGCGCCTTAGATTTTGGACTGATTATAGATGGGGCCGTAATTATTGTAGAAGCAGTAATGTATCGCTTGCATACCAACAAACAATTTGCCGGTATGTCGCAAATTGCTCAACAACAAATGGATATTGAGGTTAAAAAATCCGCAGGAAAAATGATGAATGCGGCGGTATTCGGGCAGATCATCATCCTGATTGTTTACTTACCCATTTTTTCGTTAAAGGGAATTGAAGGAAAGATGTTTAAACCTATGGCCCAAACGGTAGCTTTTGCCATTGCCGGCGCCTTTATTTTATCGCTTACTTATATACCTATGATGAGTTCGTTGGTGCTGGGAAAATCGATAAATAAAGGTTTAAATTTTTCGCATAAATGGATGCATTGGCTTGAAGGTAATTACAGGCGTTTATTAGAAAAAGTGTTAACCATTCCGAAAGTAATTGTAGGATTTGCAATAGTGTTGTTTATTATTTCGGTACTTATTCTTTCAACACTTGGTGGTGAGTTTATACCTAAACTGGAAGAAGGTGATTTTGCAGTAGATACAAGGGTGCTAACCGGAAGTTCACTTACCACCACTATTAAATCGACCCAACAAGCCGCCCATATATTATTGAAAAAATATCCTGAAGTAGAAAAAGTGGTAACAAAAATTGGCAGTGGCGAAATTCCTACCGATCCGATGAGTATGGAAGCATCGGACCTGATGATTATTTTAAAACCCAAAAAGGAATGGACCTCCGCAGCAGGTTTTGATGAACTCGCTGAAAAAATGAGCAAGTCGCTGGAAGATGTGCCGGGAATAACTGTAGGTTTTCAATACCCGGTACAAATGCGTTTTAACGAACTGATGACCGGTGGAAGGCAGGATGTGGTTTGCAAAATTTTTGGTGAAAATCTGGACACGTTAGCCATGTATGCCGAAAAAATTGGTGCTATCGCCAATAAGGTAAATGGTGCAAAAGATGTATATGTTGAAACCATTACCGGTTTGCCGCAGATTGTTGTAAACTATAACCGGGCGGCACTTGCACAATTTGGCGTTTCAGTAAAAACAGCCAATAATACTTTACAGGCTGCCTTTGCCGGTGCCGTAGGTGGGCAGGTATTTGAAAATGAACGGCGTTTTGATTTAGTAGTACGCCTTAATGATACCAACCGGCAGAATTTACAGGATGTACAAAACCTGTTAATCAGTACGCCCAATGGAGTACAGGTGCCGCTACAACAAATTGCTGACGTGCAAATTAAAGTAGGGCCTAATCAAATACAAAGAGAAAATGCACAACGCAGGATAACCGTTGGCTTTAACGTTAGGGGCAAAGATGTACAAACCGTTGTAAACGATTTACAGCAAAAGATCAATAACCAGGTTAAATTACCCACAGCTTATTTTATTACTTA
>JBBSJX010000042.1:0-15902 GCA_038256825.1 Chitinophagales bacterium | reverse complement strand
TTTGGTTCTCTAAGGGATGCGATTTTCTTGACGGGGTAGATTTTTATTTCAACAAAGGCAGTTTAAAGACTGGCGCATTTATGGCCCACCAAACGGCTGAGAGTTTTTATTATGCCACTTTGCTTGTTTTTACAGAGTATAAACCTAAAACTCATAACTTAAAGCGTCTAAGAAAGCAGGCTAAAATTTATTCAGATGCACTCTTTTTATTATTTCCAGTAGAAAGCAATAAAACAGAGAAACACTTTTTCGATTTATTGAAACGAGGTTACATTGATGCAAGGTACAGGCAAGATTATCTTATTTCAAATAGCGAACTTTCCGCACTTTGTGATCGACTAAAATTAATGAAGACAATTGTTGGGGATTTATGTCTCTCTAAAATTAATTCTTATTAGGTATTTATTTTTTTAATTTTGAAGATTTGGGTTTGGTTGTAAAAGCCTTTTCAGGTAGAAAATCCTTAGGTGACATTTTGAAGTGTTCTGCTAGTAAATTTACATGTGTCATATTGTATTTGGCTCTACTTTTTGGATTTTCAATATCTGCGATATAAGATCTTGATACCTCTAAAATACTTGCAATGTCTTCTTGAGTAAATTTTTGACTATTACGCAGATTTCTTACGTAATCAATTACATGTTGTTCAATTGGACTTATATGTTCATTATCTTTCATTTACCGTCACAAATACGCATAGAAAAAAAATAAAAACGTCGTACATGTATGTCATTATGATATTTTAGTTATATTTGGATAAGAATCTTTTCAATCTCATTACTACAGACCTGAGAAATCCAGTAATAAATGAGATTGAACGGCCATACAACTTATTAAGGAGCGGTTGCCCTTTTTTTTGCTACAGGGGCATTTTCTCAGGTCTCAGTAATGAACCAGGGGCACCGCTCTTTATATTACGTAAATACATCGCCACATCTTCATTTCATTTATTGCAGGTTAACCAATCGTAAATTTTTTCTGTTATGAAAGCATTTTATGAAAGCGGCCTGTACCATTATTATTATCCCCTGCTAAACCGCTATGCCAGGCGCAAAGGATTAGCCATGCCAGTTGCCCATGAAGTTGCCCTGCAAGTTGTATGGGATGAGTACTGTGCCCACGGAACTGCCACAATTAAAGGGCTCCGGCACTTGCTAAAAAAAGCCGTTGCAGATAATTGTATATGCCAACAACAACTAAACATCTTTAACAGGCCTGCTGTTAGCCTGCCGCTGAAACCCGGTAACAATGCTCTCCCACATCAGCCTTTAAATGAATTATTCCTATGAGTAAGCTACAAGATCCACTTTGTAAATGGCTAAAAGGTTTGTTTGAATTGAAGCCAAAGAACCCGACATAGGGCGGGGGGAAGTCTTTGCGGAGGAGGTAGTTGTGTGGTTGACTGGTTGATTGGTTGATTGGTTGATTAGTTGAATGGTTGATTGGTTTACTTGCTGGAGAATGATAGCTGCTGTTCCGTTGGGCTTTTGCATTACATCATGGAGTGAACAAGGTTATACATCCTTCTACTTATTATACAACGAAACTCCCTGTTGCAATGGTTCGCACACTGCGACCAGTTTTCATTTTATTTATTCATCATAAATCTATTTGCAATGAAAGCATTTTATTGCCTGTTGCTATTACTATGTGCCTACATGAGCAGGGCCCAACAGGCAGGTAAGCTGGAAATAGGAGAGACCCTGCCGGCAGTAAACCTCAGGCATGTTTTAAATTACAGCAGCAGTTCTATTAAACCAAGGGATTTTACCCCCAAGCTGGTTATACTTAATTTTATCCGTACCACATGCAGCGGATGCCTTGAAAAACTTCCTGCATACGAAGCCCTGCAACAGCAACATAAGGAAAGCTTACAGATTATATTGGTTACACGGGAAAAAACTGCCCAAGTGCAGGCTTTTATGAAAAGACGCCCGGGTGCCTTTTCATCTTTCCCTATTGTGGCAGCAGACGAAACACTAGCGGCATTTTTTCCGCATGAATCGCTGTCTCACCTGGTATGGATTGGCAAAGATGGAAGCGTTAAAGCCATTACGGAAGGCGATTATGTAACAGCGGGAAATATACAGTTGGTATTAAGCGGGCAGGATGTAAACTGGCCGGTGAAAAAAGACATTCCGTTTTTTGATTACAAGCAACCGCTGGTTAAATTAGGTGAGCATGTAGCCTCCCTCAGCAACATGCAAGCCATCACAAGCGTGCTTTTGCCCTACCTGCCTAATGTGGCTCCCCACTTTGCCAGCCAAAACGATAGCAGCAATGGAGTAACAAGAACTGTTTTTTTTAACCACTCTATTATAGATGTGTATTGTTTCCTGCAACAAAGATATCATTTCCCCCTGAGCCAGGTTTGGCTGAGCGCTGCTGATAGAAGCCGCTTTTTCTATCTGGAAAAAATGGGCCAAAGGCGGGCCTGGTACGAAAAAAACAGTTTTTGTTATGAATCTGTTTTGCCTCTACATGTGCCTGCCAAAGAAAGGTTGAACAGGATGTGGAGGGATTTAGATTTTTATTTTGCAGTCAGTGCTGCTTTTGTAAAAAAAACAGTACCCTGCTTTGTACTAACCCGGGCAGATAATTTGTTACCATGGGTAGCCCAACCCAGCACGGGAATTACAGCATGGACACTTGTGCAGCAGTTAAACAACCGGTTTTCTCAAATGCCTGTGTTGCTGGAAGACCGCAGCCTTCAGCGGGTAACCATTGATATAGCAATAGGTGAACTTGAAGATACTAACCTTCTTACCCAAAAGCTTAAGGAAGCGGGTCTTTTGTTGCGCCCTGCTACCCGGGAACTCGAGCTTTTAATTATTAATGAGCAGCAACATTCATTTAACCAAAACTAAACATTATGAAAAAAATATTTTTGCTTATGCTGCTGGCAGCGTGTTTATACAACTGCTCCAGCGCCCAACAAAACAGCCTTAGCGGTAAAGTAGTTAATGCGGTTACGGGCTTTCCGGTAGAAGCTGCCAGTGTTTACACATCAACAGGTACTGTGGTGAAAACAGATGTAAGCGGCATTTTTTTAATGAGCTACCCGGTAACTCCTTTTCATCTTTATACAAGTGCGGTTGGTTTTAAAGCAGATAGCCTGCTGATAACAAACATTCCGCAGGTATTGCTGATAAGGCTACAGCCCGTGGCAAAGCTGATGGATGAAGTAACCATTTCTACCGGATACCAGCAATTGCCTGCTGCCAGGGCTACCGGCTCTTTTGAAGTGATTGATAATAAATTGCTGAACCGATCTGTAAGTACCGATATTATTGGCAGGCTGGAAGGCGTAACCAGTGGCTTGTACTTTAACAACAACCGGGGAGTGCGGCAGCTTTTTGTGCGCGGGCTTAGCACGCTGCGGGCCTCAACGGAGCCGCTTATTATTCTGGATAATTTCCCCTACGATGGCAACCTGGAGAATATTGACCCTGACAATATTGATAACATTACTCTGCTGCGGGACGCCAGCGCAGCTTCTATTTGGGGAGCAAAAGCTGCCAACGGTGTATTAGTTATTACCAGTAAGAAAGGAAAATACAACCGGCCTCAATCAGTTGCATTCAATACTACCATAAGCATGTTGGCAAAACCAAAGCTGGAAGGGGCAGTAGATTTTATGCAGCCTGCAGATTTTATGGGGGTAGAAAAAATGTTATTCGACAACGGTTTTTATAATGGCGAACTGAATGATGTATTTAACTACCCTACAATAACACCATTGATAGAATTGCTGGCAAAGCAAAGAGCGGGTTTGATTTCGGCTGCTGAAGTGGATGCCGCAAGGGAGCAATGGAATAAAGAAGATTTAAGAAAGCAGTACAGTAAATATTTTTACAGAAAGGCTTTGTCGCAGCAATACACTGCATCACTAAGTGGAGGAAGCAGCAGCATGAACTACCTTTTTGGTGTAGGCTACGACAAAACAGCGGCATCGCTAAAAGGCAATCAGGGCCAGCGGGCCAACATAAACCTGCGCATAAATTTAAGGCCGGTAAAAAAACTGGAAATTCAATCGGGCCTTGTATATACACTAGCAACAGACGATTACAACGGCATCAATAAAATAACGCCTGGTGTTTTTAAACCCAATATGTATCCCTACGCCAGGCTGGCGGATACGCAAGGCAACGCACTGGCTGTGCTTAAAGATTACCGCAGTTCTTATACTGATACAGCCGGTGGGGGCAACTTACTGGATTGGAAATACCGCCCTCTGGATGAACTGGGTATTAATGATAATACCATACAAAGAAATGATGTACAACTAAGCATGGGCATGCGTTACGATTTCTTTAAAGGTTTGAGTGGAGAGGTGAAGACACAGTTTCAGCAATCGTCCAATGAATCCCGCTATCATTACAAGAGGGAAAGTTATTATGCCAGAGACCTGGTTAACCGCTTTTCCCGCAGGGGTACAGGCAACAGTATTGTGCGAAACGTTCCCGCAGGGGGCATACTGGATGAAGCAGCAACAGCCTTTATGTCGGCCAATATAAGAGCACAGCTTAACTATACTGAGATTTTAAATAAAAACCTGGAACTGGCTGCCCTTGGAGGTGCTGAAATAAGAAAAATACAATCGGCCACTACCTATGCCCGTACTTATGGTTACGATGATGAGCGGCTAACTTTTGGCAATGTAGATTACAATGGCTTTTATGCTTTGTGGGAGAACCTGGGTTACAGCAATATTTACAATGGAGCCGGCTTTGATGAAACGACCAACAGGTATGTTTCTTATTTTGGCAATGCAGCCCTTACGGTAAGGAATAAATATATTTTTTCCGCCAGTGCACGTAAAGATGCATCAAATTTGTTTGGTGTAAATACCAATCAAAAATGGAATCCTTTCTGGTCGGTAGGTGCCGCCTGGAAAATATCTGAAGAGCGTTTCTATAAAAGCAAATGGTTGCCAACGCTGGGTGCCAGGCTTACCTATGGTTATAGCGGCAATATCATTCCAGGCCTATCTGGCAAGCCGGTACTCAGCTACTCCAACAACTCAGTTATACCGGTACCTTATGCCAGCGTAAATACAGCCGCTAATCCTAACCTGCGTTGGGAAAAAACGGGTACCCTGAACCTGGGGGTAGATATGTCCATTAAATCTCACAGGCTTTCCGCAAGTTTTGATTATTATCTTAAAAGATCAGAAGACCTGTTTGCCACCGTGCCGTTGGATCCAACTATTGGCGTGCGCACCCAGGTATTAAATGCTGGCAATATAAAAAGCAATGGGTTTAATGTAAAGATCAATGCCATCCCGGTGAATGGTTCAATTAAATGGGAGGTACAACTATTGGCGGATAAGGTACGGAATAAAGTGACCAGGTTTTTTAACGAGTCTCCAAACAAGGTTGGATATGTTGGTTTTTCAACGGGCATTACTGCGCTGGAGGGTAAAGACCCTTATGCCCTCATTAGCTATCGCTGGGCAGGGCTAGACCCCCTAACCGGCGACCCGAGGGGCTACCTGAATGATACAATTTCCAAAGATTATGTTGCACTTTATAATCCAGGGTCGTTTGACCAGTTAGTGATAGGTGGCAGTACCCGCCCTAAAATTTTTGGAAGCATGCGGAATACTTTTTCTTATAAAATGATTTCCGTGTCAGCTAACATAACCTACGCCTTTGATTATGTTTTCCGCAGGCTGGGGATGGATTATGACCTGCTTTACTATTCATGGGCAATGAACAGGGAATTTGCCCAGCGATGGCAGCAACCCGGAGATGAATTGCATACCAATGTTCCATCCATGCAATTTCCTAATGACTACCGGCGGGATGCTCTTTATAAATACTCCGAAGCCACTGTTGAAAAAGGGGATCATATACGGCTACAGGATATACAGTTGCAATACCGGTTAAACAGTATGCGAACCAAACATAGTTTTATTAAGAACAGTGAGCTGACCGCTTACCTATACAACATCGGAATTTTATGGAGGGCCAATAAACAAAAAATAGACCCGGCATATGGGCAGTACATTCCCCCATCGGTAGGTTTCTCCCTGGGTTTTAGAACTAATTTTTAATTTAAAAACCATTTAATATGAATATTCATAAATTATCAAAAAAAAGCAACCGAGGCGTTGCAATGCTCTGGCTTTTCGTTATAATAATTATTGTTAGTTCCTGCAAAAAATACCTGGATGAAAAGCCTGATAAAAAAATGGTACTGCCCGAAACACTTGCTAATGCAAGGGCATTACTTGATAACTATACACTCTTTAACAGCAGCTATCCTTCTATTGGCGACCAGAGTGATGACAATTATTTTTTAACCGAAGCAAGGTTTAATGCGGCCCCATTAAACGGGCGTAATTATTATACTTGGGCAGCCAACGCAAACAGCGACCTGGAGTACAGCAATCTTTACAAGATTATTTTAAATGCTACTATTGCGCTTGAGACGGTAAACCGGGTTCCAAGGGATGCATTTAATGCAACGGAATGGGATCATATAAAGGGTACTGCATTGTTTTACCGTAGCTATGCACTCTTTAATGCAGCACTATATTTTGCTGAGCAATACGATAGTGCTGGGGCGGCACAGAAGCCTGGCATTCCGTTGCGCATGAGTTCTGATGCAGCGATTGTAACCACCAGGGCAATCCTTGCAGAAAGCTGGCAACATATTGCCGGTGGCCTACAGCAGGCCATTCCATTATTGCCGGTTTACGACCTTATTCCCTCCCGGCCAAACAGGGCAGCGGGTTGGGCGATGCTGGCCAAAGTGTGGCTTTCTATGGCTAACTACAAGGGGGCACTTGCAGCGGCAGATTCTGCCTTGCAACTGCGCAACGACCTCATTGATTTTAACAGCATCGATTCCAATGCTACGGCGCCCTTTAGCCGCTTTAATAAAGAAGTGATATTCCCTGCCATTGGTATCAGTGCCACGCAGCTTACACCCAATAATTATTCGCTTGATACCAATCTTTTTAAACTTTACCATCCAAATGATCTAAGAAGGGCAGTTTACTTTAGAACAAACCCGGCAGGCTTTAAAGCATTTAAGGCAAACTATAACGGCAGCGCTACTGGGGGACCGTTTACAGGGCTGGCGACAGGCGAAGTTTATCTAATGCAGGCGGAATGCAGGGCAAGAGTTGGCATGGTGCCACAAGCAATGGAGGCACTCAATAACCTGCTTGAAAAAAGATGGAGAGCAGGGAGCTTTGTGCCTGTTACAGCATCAGGAAAGGAGGAAGCACTTAGTATTATATTAACGGAAAGAAGAAAGGAATTGATCCTGAGGGGTACCCGTTGGTTTGATATAAAAAGGTTTAACAAGCATGATGCAATGGGTATTGAGCTGAAGCGGGTAATAGGCGGGAACGTTTTTATACTTTCGGCAAACAGCCCCAGGTATGTCTTTCTTTTTCCGATACAGGCTATTAACTTAGCAGGTATTCAGCAAAACGAAAGATAAAGACGAGGCTGTATCATAAGTACGATACAGCCTCTCTTAATTCGGATACCTGATGGAGTACAGTCTCCGTTTAAGCAAATCTCAGGACGTTCTTTTAATTATGAGACATCCTCGTTTTTGTTATGGTTTAAATATAACCAGGTCGGCCACCTGGTTCGTAAACTCATTGCTGGCACTGCTTGCTGCATCCAGGCTTTCCAAAGTTGGCCTGCTTTGATTTGGCGAAGGTTGCTGATTGCCTTTCATGGCGCAAAACCTCACCGATGCATTACATTGGGCAACGGTACCTGAATAGGTGTAATTCAGGGGATCACTAATATCGCCACCATTGTAAATAAACCAGCCATCCAGCGGCTTACCTGATGCATCCGGGGTGCCGGGATTGGTAAACGCACTACCGCAAATGCCGAGAAAAATTGCGGCCACCGCTAATAAAGAAACTTTAAACTTTTTCATTGTTTTAAATTTTAAATGAATAAAAAAAATACCGTGGGTCTTTAACCCTTGCCACCAGTGTGCACCTGTTGGCAATGATAATTATCAAAAGCTCTTATTGGTTTCGGTTGTAGGGTAAGCAGGTAATTTGGTGGTTTGTAAAATAATGGCGGCAATGCCTGCCAGCAGGAAACAGCCATTAAATACCAGGTGCTGTTTCCAGGTTAAAGCAGCTATTACCCCGCCGCAACTGCAGGGGAGGGGCCTTCCGCTTAGGAGCAGGTAAATGATCCAGGCTGTGAAGAAAAACAGCAGGCACACAAAAGCATACAGCCCGGCCAGCCTGCTTGTGTTAATGCAGAGCATGAACGCAATGACGATTTCTGACAGCGGTACGCCCCAGCCCAGCAAAGCAGCTATCGTTTCATTTTGGGTAGCAAAATTTAATTGCGCTGTAAAATTGGTATGGTCTGTTAATTTGCTTACAGCGGTATACACAAATAACAGGATAAAAAGCGCACAGAGTGCTTCAATAATATTTTTATAAAAAGAAGGCCTCATATCCGGCTGTTTTAAGTGCGTAGTGGAAATGCTTATACAAAGCTGGGTAAAAATAACTTTGCCGGCGGCCGCAAAGTATCTGCAAAGGGGCTTTAGTGTTGGGGCGCATTTTTGCGTACCTGCCCCGGCGTTATACCATAGTGCCGGTTAAAGGCAGTTATAAAGTTATTGTTGTGATGAAAGCCGCAGTGCCTTGCAATTTGCTTGAGGGTTTTGTAGGTACAAGTTAAAAGTTCCATGGCCAGTATCATGCGTTGGCGTTGCAGGTAGGTGTAAACAGGATAGCGGTATAGCTGTTGAAACCCTATTTTTAATTTGGTTTTACCCATGGCTACTTTTTGTGCCAGCTCAGCAACAGGAATATGCCTGCTGAGATCCGCCTCAATCAATCCTTTCGCTTTTTCAAGGCATTCTATATCATATGGGGAAAGTTTCAATACCATAGAGTGAGTGCTGGATAATGAAGCAGTGCAACAGATTAACTAATACCATAACAAAGATTTTAATTAACCGCTATGCAATGGGTCTTAATTGCTATTGAAAAGGATTTTATTGTACTGCTTGGAAGTGCCGCTTTTCAATACCTAAACATTAAAAATATCAGGGAGATTTTTCTCAGTATTTAAACTGATTTTTTGTGGAACCGTTTGGGCAGGTAACATCCGGTTTATTGAAGCACGCTCAATCGAAAACCTATTCTAATAAGTTCTGCCACATTTTTTGCATGGAATTTGTCGAGCATATTTTGACGGTGGGTATCAATTGTTCTTTTACCAACGAATAATTTTACGGCAATTTGCTCATTGGTAAATCCTTGAGACAAGAGTTCCAATACCTGTTTTTCCCGCCTGGTAAAGTGCAGCTCCCTGCTATGGGTAACGGAAAGTGGTTGTTGTTTGGCCTGTATAAGTTTTAGAGAAATATTGCTGCTAAAATACATTTTACCTGTATGTATAACCCGGATGGCTTCCAGCATTTCGGCTGGTTGTAACCCTTTTTGCAGGTAGGCATTGATGCCTGCATCCTGCATGCTTTCAATATAAGCAAGCTCCTCATTGTGGCTGATGGCCAGTACAATTATTTCGGGCTTAAACCTCCGTATGCGTACCACCGTTTCTGCACCGGATATACCCGGTAATTCATAATCTACCAATACCATATTATAATCGTATTGGTTAATTTTTCGGAGGCCTTCTTCGCCGGTTTCTGCTTCTGCCACAATGATGTCGTAATGCTTCCTAAGCGACAGTAACATCATTTTTAAACCATCCCTGGCCACTTTATGATCGTCAATAACGAGTACCCGCAATTGTTTTTTTTCTGTGTTCATATAGAGTTATTAATAAAAGGAAGCCGTAGGCAATATTTAGTGCCCATACCTTTATTTGTTTTAATCAGTAAAGTTCCATTGTGCGATTTTACCCTGGAGCGAACATTCTGCAGGCCCATGCCACTGCAGGCTTTTGTGCTATTGAACCCCCTGCCATTGTCTGAAAATTTTATTTCCAGCACTGCATTTACTACCCTGATGCTTATAATGATTTTTTTGGCAGCAGCATGCTTTATTACATTGCTGATAAGTTCCTGCATGATCCTGAATACATCTATCTGTAATTTCTTGGCGAGTACAGGCAGCGGCTTCGGGCATTGCAATTGAAATTGAATGCCTGCATGAATTAAAAAATGATGGCAGAGCTCGTTGACGGCTTTAATAAGTCCGAAAGCTCTTAAAGTGCCTGGCATCAGGTTAAAGCAAGTATTCCTTATTTCTTCCATGGTTTCATTCAATATGCTGTTGGCCTTTAGCAATACTTCTTTGTGTTGCTTTACCCTGGTATTATGTGCTGTGGTGCTGATATAGTAGCCGATGCCTGATAATTGCTGGGCAATACTGTCGTGTAAATCTTTTGCCAGTCGTTGCCTTTCCATTTCCTGTGTATCAATTATAGCCCTTATAATTAGGTTTTCGGCCTTTTGCTGGTAACTGATATCTGTGGCAGTTAAAAGAAATAATGCATCCTGCCTGCCGTCGTTTACGATGCCTGCTTTTAGGCTTACAGGTATATATTGACCATTATTATCAACAATGCTACCCTCTCTTGGAAAAGAACCGTCCTTGTTTTTAAACGCTATACTCATTTGCCGCACTCCGGGGAAAGATGGCAGAAGCAGTTGCTTCACGGGCATGCCTCGGAGTTCTTCTGTTGTATAACCCAGTTGAGTGCAGGCAGATTGATTATAGTCTACGATCTTCCCTTTTTTATTTAGCAGGAAAACCATGTCTGTTACCGTGTTAAAAATATTATTAAAGTAATTTCTTGAAATAGTGACCGATTGTAATTCTTCTCCCATGATATTGATGCCCGTCATGATGGCATCCGTTTCATCTAATGCAGGGGAAATGAGTAGCGGTTTATGATAAAATTTTCCAACTGCATATTCACCTAATCTTTTCCTGATTTGAATTAGCCTCTTATCCATTACAAAAATTTTCATTCAATAAATTGTTGCAACCATTTTTCAGCCTTTATCCTGTTGGTAAAAATTTTTACCGGTATTGATCCCCTGGTTAATTGCAAGAATAAATTACCCAGAAAACTGCTGAAAGGAGAATGAGTGATGATAGCAGAAGCCGCAAGGCCTTCCGTTGATTCAGGCGTTACAAAGTATTCCCTTGCAGCCTTATCAATACTGATGACACCTTCACTTAAAATTAGTGAAGGCATTTTTGTTCCCCGGGTAAAGGATATACGTGTGCGGACAATTTCTTTTGCAATATCAAGCGTTATATGCACATTCTTTTTATACGTGCCGGCCAGAATACTATCCTTTATACGGAGGTGAACATATTTTGTATCAATCTCCATACAGTAAAGTTAAAGCGAATAATTATAACTTTTATACGTTTAAATGCGTAGAAAAAATACGTAACGGATTTTTGAAAATCAGTTTTTCATACGGTAAAAAGGGTTTTAAAATTGGCAAACTTGCATGCCTAAACCCTTCGCCCCATGAATAAATACAATTCGTTTTATGATACGGTTAATCAAATCGTTTCATATGGTATCAAAAAAGGTATTCTGCATTTATACACTTCCTGCGATGCATTTAAAGGAACCTCCATCAGGCTGCTAAATAAAACAGTTGTCAACTTTGGTTCCTGCAGTTACCTGGGTTTGGAATTTGATGAGCGGTTGAAACATGCCGCTAAAAAAGCGGTTGATATGTATGGCACCCAGTTTTCAGAATCAAGAGCTTATGTATCGTTGGGATTGTATGAAGAATTGCAGTTTTTACTGGAAAAAATATTTGAAGCCCCCTGCGTAATTGCGCCGACTACAACTTTAGCCCATATAGCCAATATACCTATTATGGTTGAGGGTTCTCATGCCGTTATTATGGATCAGCAGGTGCACAATTCTGTACAAACAGCAGTGGAAATTGTAAAAGCAAGAGCCGTACCGGTTGAACTGTTACGACACAATAGAATAGACTTGTTGGAGGAAAGGGTGATGGCATTGAAAGATAAACATGAAAAAATATGGTACATGGCAGATGGTATATACTCCATGTTTGGCGATCATGCCCCGGTAGAAGAACTGGTTGCCTTAATGGAAAAGTATCCTGCCCTTCATTGCTATTTTGATGATGCACATGGCATGAGCATATATGGTAAAAACGGCAGAGGTTTTGTGCTGGGTGAAAAAAATATTCATCCAAAAATGGTGATAGCTACATCGCTTAACAAGGCTTTTGCCTCCGGCGGCGGGCTATTGGTTTACGGGGATGAGGAATTGGCTGGTAAAGTGAGTAGAGCCGGCGGGCCCCTGCTAAGCTCGGGTCCAATGCAACCTTCCGGGTTAGGTGCTGCAATTGCTGCAGCAAAAATTCATTTAAGTGATGAGATAACATCAATGCAGGACCAACTGCGGCAGAATATTGAGTACACCCATAGTTTATTAAAGCAGTATGACTTGCCTGTGGTATCAAGAAGCGGAGCAGCTATTTTATTTGTGGGCGTAAGCTTGCCTAAACTGGGCCACAACATAGTAAGGCGAATGCTGGATGCCGGGTTCTATGTAAACCTGGGCATTTTTCCTATAGTGCCTATCAAACAAACAGGTATCAGGTTCACCATCACCAGGCTTCATAGTTTTAGCGAAATAAATGCAATGATATCAACACTTGCAAAGGAATTTGCAGCAGCACTAATTGAAGAGCAGGTTACGATAGATGATATCAACCAGGCTTTCAGGCGCATTACAAAAATCGAAGAGGTTAATCATACATCCTGCACTTCACAAGAGATTTTTTTGGAACATTCCAAATCTATATCAACCATTGATAAAAATATATGGGACTCTGTTTTTAATAACAAAGGCACATTTGATTGGGAAGGTTTGCAACTAATAGAAAAATCCTTTACCGGTAATGATAAACCGGAAGACAACTGGCTCTTTGATTACCTGATAGTGAAAGACAAAGAAGGTAAAATAATAGCAGCCACTTTTATTACTACTGGCACCTGGAAAGATGATATGCTTTCCGATAGCTCTATTTCAGCAACATTAGAAGAACGAAGAAGGGTTGACCCCTATGTATTTACCAGCAAAGTAGTTTGCACGGGTTCGCTCATTACAGAGGGCGAGCATTTTTATATAGACAGGAGTAACCTGTTGTGGAAAGAGGCGGTAAAAGAAATGCTGCAACAGCTATACAGGTTGAAAGGTATTTACAAAGCAGATCATATTTTGCTCCGTGATTTTAAAGAGTCTAACAAGGAGCTTGACAGTTTTATGATAGACAATGGTTTCTTTAAAATCAACATGCCCCCAACGCACATCGTAACTTCTATGAATTGGGCTACAGATTTGGAATACTATGCAGAACTTTCAAAAAATTCTCGTGACCAGTTAAGAAAGAAGGTGTTAAAAAACAGCGATCTTTTTTCAATAGAGATATTGTGTGGTCCGGTTGCTGAAATTATACTGGAGCATATGTATGAATTGTATCTTGCTGTAAAAAATAGAAGTCTGGAGCTAAATACCTTTGCCCTTCCCATCGGGTATTTCAAAGCGTTGTTAAGCAGCAATGACTGGGAAGTAATACAATTACAATTGAAAGATCAAAGCAAGCCTTGTTGTTATGTATTTTGTAAAAAGGCAGCCAGCAATTACATTCCCATGATTATTGGATTAAACTACGAACACAATGCCCGGTTTAATATTTATCGGCAGGCATTATACCAGGTAATGTTAAGAGCTAAAGCAGTGGGTGCTGAAAAAATATTTTTTGGATTTTCAGCTGGGAAGGAAAAGCAAAAAATGGGCGCCTGCTCCTTTTTAACAGTTGCCTATATGCATACCGATGACAGTTATAATATGGAGCAATTGATGCAGATGCAAAGGATTAATTAAAAATTAGATAAGAAATAACTCATGAAAAACGCCTGTGTCATTGATTTAAAAGTTTATGGCCTTTATAGATTTAGAGATTTGAAAAACTGCGCTTTAAAACGAGCCCCAGGGTAGATACCCAGGGGCTTTTTTAATCCGTACCCTATGAAAACTGTTGTGAATTTAAATTAAATTTTTGTTTTATACAAGGGGAAATTTTGTGAGGCGGCTAGTTCAGGTTTTCTTGTTTTCGCTATAGGAAGTACGATTTTGGTGCATGTTGTGGTATTTGGGTTTTCGGGAATACAGCTCAATATCGGGAAGTTTACTAACTATAAAATAGGTAGATCGTTAAACCTGACCGGAAACCGGTTATTAAATTCCTTTCATACTTTTCATTTACCACTTGTAATTTAGCAGTCATTGTTCTTAATATGCCATTTCTATCCACGCTATATTTTTAATTGTCCAACAAAGTAAGTTAGTTGTCTACTAAAAGTTGCAGGCCTTAAAACGGCTATCACTATTTCTTTTATTTAGGATTTATTTGATTGCACTTTTGATGAATATACAAACAGTAATTGTCTTACTACATGCTTTAGCGATTTTTGCCCTGGTATTAGTTAAAGCAAGGCAACCCAAAAAATTTATTGCCGATGCAGGTGTTCCAATTATTGCAAAGCCATCGCCGCCGCCTACAGACGCCGATGCAGGTGTTTTTCACCTGCATCATCAAATTAAGTAAAGCGTCTAATTATTATCCCAAATAATGTGTGTGCATTTTAAAATGATCAATTCCCTTTTCATAAAACAAAGCGGATGAAAAATGGTAATCCTCTGGGTAAACAACGATACCAGCAGCTACAGGATTGTAGTGTATGTAATCAAACTTCTGCAAAAATACTTTTTCTGAGCTAAGCTTTATACTCAAAGGCTTGCGTTTCCTCCCGATAGCAATCGGGACTGAAATTCTCTGTCTGCTTTATTTACCCTGCATGCTCTAATAGAGATGGATTATCGATTGCCAATGCAAATTTAATTTGTTGTGCTGTAAATTTCATAAAGCTTAATTGAATTGATGACAGTGTTTGGCCTGGTAATGGTTGCCATATAAGATGAATATGATTATCCATTACTACGAACGCATTCAATTCTATGCGCTTATTTTGAACCATAAATCGGAAGCTATCCGTAATTATGCTCTTATATTTATCAGTAGCTAAAAGTGGTAACCAGTTTCTGATAGAAGCGGTAAAGTATTGTGGCCACTCTGTTGGGTAGGGACAGTTCATCAACTAATGTAGGAATAATTTAGTTGGTTTACAATTGTTGCGATGCAGGTGAAAACACCTGCATCGGCTTGTGCGGATGGAGGTTTGAAGTTGTTAGAAATGGAAGACCTGCAGCGGAAGAAAACTTTAGAAAAGGGGGTTGGAGTTGTAGCCGGAGTTGTAGGAATGATTGATGCAGGTTTGGATATGAATAAAAACGGGGCTACGGTTCAAAATGTCACTCAAATGGCCTTAGGTGCTATATCTGTAGGGATTTCATTTTGTAATCCAGCAAGTGCTGTAATTTCGGCGATTTCTTTAACTGTAACGGCAGCTTCCATAGTAAATGATGTTATTTCAGTTGCACGAAAAACAGAATTTAACTAAGATTATGATGATATCAAAGAAAAAAATTAAAACTTCAATACTAGAATCAAGCAAATACAATTTTCTATTTTGGGCGTTTGTGGGAACTATGTTTGGGGGTATGTTGCTTAGCATGTTTATTAGTAGGAGTGTTGGATCTTCATATGGAATAATCATAATAGGATCAGTAATTTTTGTACTAATACCTATAATTTATGTTTCTACAACTTTGAAAAAATATTACAAAACCGCTATTATTGAATTTGAGGATACTGATTTTAAAATTAAAGTGGTCGATAAAATTGACGAAAGTACCGAACTTGAGTTTCAATACTATTTAAAAGATATCCAATCTCTGCGGATGATAGAGTCGGGAACAAATTCTTCTATAAAATTTTTTTTTATTCATAAGACT
>JBBSJX010000041.1:0-16082 GCA_038256825.1 Chitinophagales bacterium | reverse complement strand
TTTTGGTGAGCCCGGCTGAGTATTGGAAGGTATTGGCGTTAAGCGGCAACTTTACTGATACTCGGGTTTCGCTCACCCGGCAAACTGCATTAAGTACTTTAAATGTTATCGGTCGATCTGATACAAAAACAGGAAGCTACGCTTCATTAGCAGGAACTGTAAATGCTAACTCAATTCAGTTTTCAAACACAACGGCCGATTTAAATTACTTTACCATGGCTGCTGCCGTGCCTCCACCAACCATAACCAGCATTACCCCCAGTGGTTATACCGGCTCTGTTGTAACCATTAACGGAACCAATCTCACCGGTAGTTCGGTAACCATCAATGGTGTTTTCGCTGTTGTTAATACAGTAACTGCAACCCAGGTTACCGCAACTGTTGGAGCAGGGCTTCCATACACCGGTGTGGTAACAGTTGTAACTCCTGCCGGATCCGGCTCCTCAACGGGGTCGTTTACATACCTGGGTTATATAACCAAGGCTACAGGTGATTATACAACTGGCTCCACCTGGTTAGGAAGTAATGTTCCGCCAACCAATATTGCAGTTACTGTTGCTCATGCAGTAAATGTTTCCACTGTGGTAAATCCTGTACCCGATACTGTACTGGTACAAAGCGGGGGATCATTAACTTTTGCGGCTTCAACAAAATTAAATGTTAGTAAAGGTTTTATTAATAATGGATTGGTTAATATGGTTGCCGGTGGCACACTTAGTGTAGGGGCAGGCGCTTTTTTTACAAATGGAAATATTGCAACGTTTATCGGGGGAACAGGGTTGGTTGAATTCACTGGTACAGGAGCTAATACAAGCCTCATAAACGGAACCCCGGCATTTAATAATGTTACCACTACTGGTGGCGTAAAGTTTGTCAATAACGCCCCCATTACAGGAACATTTCTTTTAAATTCAGCAGCAATTGTGGTGGATAAAGGGCCCACTTATGGCTCCAATTCGTTATTGAAATATAATACGCAAAATATGTTTAACCGTTCTTTTGAATGGAATACCCCAACGAATGTGCAGGTTACTAATGGCACCCTTGTAAACGTCGGCGGACTTAATGGAATTAATACAGCAGTTCCTTTAAACATAACGGGTAATTTAATAATTGATCCCGGAGCAAGTTTCCTGATGAATGGACAAAACATGACCGTTCCATTACAAGTTGCCGGTAACCTGGTTAACAATGGAACACTGAGTGCTTCAGCAGTTTCCGGGGGTAATATTGAGTTGGGTAAAAACTGGACCAATACCGGAACTTTTAACCCCAATAGCCGGGTGGTTTTATTTAATGGTACGGGCGACCAAACCATCACCAACACTGCAGGCGAAGTATTTGCTTTTATGAGTATAAATAAAAATGCCGGGAAGGTACTTTTATTAAATGATGTGACCGTAAACCAAACTTTGAATTTGATTAAAGGTTCTTTGCAAATCGGGTCCAACTTATTAAAATTAAACGGGCCTTTTTTAGGCAATAATATCAATCCGCTTACGGGTTCAAAAACCTCCAACCTTGAATTAGGAACAGGTGTTACCCGTACCTTATATTTTAACCTGTCGGTAGCTTATGGAAATTATCTTAATAAACTTACCCTGAATGCAAGCACTACTTTAGCAGATAGTTTAAACATTGCTCCTTGCAAACAAGATGAATTTACTAATACCGGTACGTTAACCGTTAATAGTGGTGTTTTAAATACAGGTGGATTCCTGGTACTTGTTTCAGATTCCACCGGTACTGCAAGAATTGCACAAGGAAGCAGTAGCTCCAATTATATTTCAGGCGATGTTACCGTACAGCGTTACATACCCAAAAAGCGTGCATGGCGTTTGGTTACCGCACCGGTTAGCACCAATGTTTCTATTAACAAAGCCTGGCAGGAAGGGTTGGTGTATAATAGCGAAGATGGCATTACAAAAATTGCCGGAACTTCAACCATTGTAAGTACAACTAACCCCGGGTGGTATGGTATACATATTACGGGTGGGACTACCTTATATCCAACGGGGAAATTGGCCAATGATGTTGGTTTTGATTATGGCGTAACAAATGGCTCTCCTTCAATACGCGTTTTTAAAAACCTGAATTGGAATTCAACTGTTGATTCCATAAAGGGCACCTTAAATACTAAAATCAAAGACTACTCGGCTTATATGCTTTTTCCACGGGGTGATAGAACTATTGATCCAAAAAATACGGATCCTGCAACGGCAACCAATTCTGTTATTAGGGCTAAAGCCAATATTGGGCAAAATGACCAGCCGGCAATAATAACCAGTACATCAACTTACACATTAGTAGGCAATCCATATCCTTCTCCTATAGATTTTGAAAAAATTTATGCAGATAATTCTACCATTATCCAAAATCAATATCTGGTTTGGGATTCGAGAATAAATGCCTTTGGAGCATATAGATTAATTCAAAAGTCAGGTAATAATTATTCGAGCACACCATTTCCCGATAGTTTACCAGGAGGTACTGAGACTGGGCCTGAAGTACAACATATTCAATCGGGCCAGGGATTTTTTATTATAAATTCAGATGCTACCCCCAAAAATTTAATTATTAAAGAAAGCCACAAATCTGAAAACACTAAAACAAATGTGTTTTCGGCCCGTACCAGCATGGCATTACGTATCAATTTAAACCAGGTAACATCCGGAACAACTTTAACTGCTGATGGTGTTGCCGTTTTATTTGATGACCAATATGAGAATGGAATTGATAAGCAGGATGTAATGAAGCTTACCAATTTTAATGAAAATGTTGCTGTATTCAGGAGTGAAAAGGATTTAATAATAGAAGCCAGACCTACCGTAAAAACTGCTGATACAATATTTTTACATTTATGGAATACGGCTGCTAAAGATTACCAGTTTTTATTTAAACCCGAAAATTTAGGAGGAGGATTTTTATCAGCTTATATAATGGATAGCTGGTTAAATACGCGTACCCCTGTAAACCTGGATGCCACTTACTCAGCTTTTAATTTTAGTATTACTTCAAATACCGCTTCAAAAAATCCTTACAGGTTTATGATTGTGCTTTCGGCCGCACAGGTATTACCTATTAATTTTTCGGCTATAAAAGCCTACGAAAAAGGTAATAATGTACAGGTTGAATGGAAGGTGGGAAATGAAAGTAATGTGGAAGGTTATGAAATTGAAAAATCAATTGATGGTCGTTCGTTTATTGTTTCGGGTAAGAAAAAGGTTAAGTTGATTGCAAATAACGATCCCTACACATGGGTTGATGTATTACCCAATAATGGTTACAATTATTACAGGGTAAAAGCTTTGGAAAAAAATGGAAAGTTTAATTATAGTAGTGTGGCAACTGTAAAACTGCAAAAAGGCATCACCTCCTCTATAAATATTTATCCAAACCCGGTTACTCAAAATGTGATTAATCTCCGTTTTAATAACCTGCCAACAGGAGTCTATATGGTAAGGTTGTTCAATAATTTAGGCCAGGAATTATTTAATCAGCAAATTTTATATGATGGTATTTCTGATCAGGTAGCTATAAAAATAAATAACAGGATTCCAAAAGGATTGTATCGCATACAGGTTGCTAACGGCGATAAAGTGATTAACCAGCCTGTTCACATTGAATAAAACTTAATGCTATATAAAATTAAAAGGTTTCCAGGAACCCTTTATTTTTGTATTTTTAAAATATTCCTAATCTGGAAATTTTTTTTCCATTATCTTAAAGATTTGGAAAATTCTTTAACCAAATTCTAACCGCTTATGTTTGACAGTGTTATACTTTTAATTGATAAATATGCCATATGGTTAGCAATACTGATTGCTGCATATAAAATTTTGCATATTATCCTTTATAAAGGATTACAGCCAGGTTATATAATCAACAACTATTTTATAATTTATGACGATGTAGAAATTATAGACTCAAAAAGCTTTGCCCAAAGGCGGCGGTATAGAAAAGTTCACAATACACTTACCATTTCATTTTATGCCATTTTTTTAATATGGTTAATCGTACATCTTATTTTAATAACGGTGTAAATCCTTTATTATACCAGCATTTTTTTTTAGTAACCCAACCAGGCGTTTTTTCTGCTGTTAGTATGCGGTAATATGTGCGCCTATTGGATGAATATAGGGATGAATGCCATGTTGCTATGAAAAACTGCTTTTGAAACGAGCCCCGCAAAAAAGCGGGGTAAACTGTGGCAACAATAGCTGCTGGTAGATAAAATGCCGGCTACAAAAAAATCACTTCACTTCAATACGCCCTACTTATAAAATTTATTTCCACCTAAAGGTGTTAATCATATGTTTCATATCATCTAACACAAAAGCGTTTACTATGCCCAGCGAGTCCTCGTTTGGAGTAGCATCAAAATAAAGGGCGCCGCGTAAAAAATGCCTGGTGGTATCGGTTACAAAAAACTGGCTGGCGGTGGCCACATTACCACCTACTTTAAAAAACATTCCATGAATGTTGTTAGGGGTCTCCATCAACGAATCGTCAATAGAATAAGCTTTAAGCGTATGCTTGTTAGTCATAGTAAACGCGTCGTTCACTAACTTATCAAATTTATTTTTACCTATCTCTTTGTAGCTTATATGTATGGTGCCGCCAAACTGAGGAAAGTCAATATTAATCCACCACGGGTTTTCGGTGGCCTCTCCAAAAAACGAGCTGTCTTTTACCACTTTTGCATAAACAGGGTATTCAAATAAGTATGGATATCCCGGTTGGTCAAACACCTGGTATTTTTTTTCAGGAAAGTCAATTTTAAAGTATCCTTTTGGTTTTGGATTGTAATCGCTGTTACAGGCAATAGTAAAAAGTACCCCTAAAAAAGCTATATATTTTTTACACATCAAATCAGTTTTTGCTAAAGCGTTGTAATTATTAATTCTATTTTTTAGTGGGCTTTACCTTTTGGCCCAACATCGTTGTGTCACTCACTTGTACAGCAGTACTTTATTCATCAAACCGTTGTAGTGCAAAACTTACCCGGTTGTAAATTGGTTTTGCTATTTAAAATACCCACCTTATTCTCCTATTTCTGGCTTAATAGAAACCAGTATTTGTTGTAAGCGATTTTTGTCAAATGCAATTACCGAAAATTCAAAATCCCCGCTTTTAATCACTTCCTCTTGTTTGGGAATTCTGCCTGCCAGTTCTAAAACCAAACCACCCAGCGATTCGCTTTCACCCTTTACGGTATCAAACGTTTCGGTCTGCAGGCCCATTGCTTTACACACATCATTTATGGTTGTTTTTCCTTCAAACACAAAATTGTTATCGTCAATTTTTTTATAGGGCAGGTCGTCTTCATCAAATTCATCAATAATATCTCCAATAATTTCCTCCATTATATCTTCTAATGTTACAATGCCACTGGTTCCTCCAAATTCATCTACAACCACTGCAAAGTGTATGCGCTTGGTTTGAAATTCCTTTAGCAGGTCTTCAATCATTTTTTGTTCGTGCACAAAATAAGGGGGGCGCATTAACGATTTCCAGTTAAAATCGGACGGTTGTCCAAGGTAAGGCAGCATGTCTTTCGAATGGATCATACCAACCACTTCATCAAGATCATCTTTAAAAACAGGTAGCCTGCTATAATGCAATTCTTCCACCTTTTTTACCAGGTCTTCAAACGAGATTTCGTGCGAAATGCCACTAACGTCTAACCTCGATTTCATGATTTGCCGTACAGAAATATTACTAAACTTAACGATGCCCTTTAAAATATTTTTCTCCCGTTCACTCGCTTCATTATTGGTAGTATTCAGCGATGAGTCAAGTTCTTCTAAATTGTAATTGCTGTTGGTTTTTTTGGTAAGTATTTTCTCAATAAAATCTGAGGTGTTTAAAAGGCGATGACTTAAACCTTTAAACAAATAAGCAATCCCCTGCACCAGTGGCCCCACCTCTTTTGCAAACCGAATATTGTTTTGGTTAGCCATAACACGCGGCATAATCTCGCCAAACAAAACCAATATAAATGTTACAGATAATATTTTAATTAAAAACTCCACCCACCATAAATCCAGGTTCAGGGGTATCATCTCGTCAATAACAAAATTGGAAATAAGGATGATACCAATATTTATAAAGCTATTGGCAATCAGCAACGAGGCAAGTAAAATTTTAGGAAATTCCAGCAAGTCAACAATACGTTTATAACCCGGCTGCTGCTTGGTTTTCAGCATATTTATATCCTTGTATTTTAACGAAAAAAACGCCACCTCTGCACCTGAAACGGAAAAGGATAGAACTATTAAAATAATTAGGAAAAAAACAAGGATAGTTGTCGCCTGTGTGCTTATCATTGCCGGGATGGCCGCATATAAATTAAAGAACGAGGGGTGATGATCCAAAGTAGTTTGTTTAATTAAAAAATATAGGCATCATAATAAAATGCCCAGGTCACCAACAAATATATTGGTTTACAGCAAAAAATTAAAAAGGTAAATCTTCCGATGGTTCGCCCACAGGAGGAATTTCGGGGCTGTTAACTCCTTCAGTGTTCTCATGATGATCGTTGTGAAAATGATGTCCTTCCCCTCTTTTATCCAGCATAATAAGGTTATCACCCACAACTTCAGTAGCAAACTTTTTATTTCCCTCTTTATCTTCCCAGCTACGGGTTCTCAGGCGTCCTTCAATATAAACCAGGCTTCCTTTATGTAAATATTTTTGAGCAAGTTCAGCCAAACCACGCCACAACACCACTGTATGCCATTCCGTTTGCGATACCAACTTGCCTCCTCTGTCTTTGTAAGTTTCAGTTGTAGCCAAACTAAATTTTGCAACACCAATATTACCTTCTAAGTACTGTACATCCGGGTCTTTACCAAGATTTCCAATAAGCATTACTCTGTTAACACCTCTCATAATAGTCGTTTTTATTTATTAAGTCGTCTATTGTAGGTTAGCTTTTTAAAATTAGTTTTTTTTATAAAACTATTCAAGGCTTTATATAAAATTGTGGTATTATTTAGGCCATATGCAATATAACCATAATAAATTATTGATTATACGCTTTTAAAACTCTTAATATATTTTTTATATGGGCGATTGCAAAGCACATTGAATTAATGGCATTTCTACACCAATTCTGGAGGATAAAATGACCTATAACATTATTTTTTTGTAGCCTGCTTTGTACCTGTATCAGGCTTTACTTGCATCTTGAACGCCCTTTGGCGGTTAATACCTTGTACTTTTAGTGCAATGGGCAGCTTTAATCCCTTATATAAAAAGCACTTTCATATTTAAACCATAAAAATGATTTCTAATCTAATTTCAATAACTGTTTATCTTTTAGAAAGTCATTTATAAACCTGGGAAAAGCAAGGTTGGATAGGTCATGCTTTTTTACCAATAAAAAATGCTGTAAACTTTTTGGAACTTTTTTAAGTTCAATGGTTATAAACTGGCCCTGCAGGTTTTGGTGGGTTAATTTTTGTTTATATATACCCGAAATATTTACCAAAGTAAAATTGGAAATACCAAGTTGCTCGTGCATCCATGTATCCAAAAAATCGGGTGTCCAGTGCAACGTTTTAAACCCCTCGAAGAGGTAAAATTCAAATAAGTTTTCCCATATACCCTTTCCTGTTCTTTTGGATACGAGTACCTTATTATTAACCGTAAATACAAAATAATACATCCAACGGTCTTTTTTCAATAGTAGCTTTTCCTTAACTGGTAATTCGTTTACCCATCCATTTTTAAATGCAATGCAATGTTTGTTAAATACACAGTTTTTGCAAAGAGGGATTTGTGGTTTGCAAACGGTTGCTCCAAAGTCCATAATCGCCTGGTTATAAAGGGCAGGTTTCTTTTTATTTAAAAGTTCCTGTGCTAATTCACTGTAAGTACGTTTTCCTTCAATGGTGTCAATGGGTAATTTAAATCCAAAATACCGCGACAATAACCTAAAAACATTTCCATCAACCACCGCATACGGAAGGTTATAGGCAAATGATGCAATGGCTGCAGCGGTGTAAGGTCCAACACCTTTTAATTTAATTATATCATCATAATTGGTGGGAAATTTTCCGGCATGCTCAGTCGCAATTTGCCTGGCAGTTATAAGCAGGTTTTTGCAACGGTTATAATAACCCAGGCCTTCCCATATTTTAAAAACACTTTCATCGGCAGCTGCGGCCAGGTTTATTATATGAGGATAAGTTTGAACAAATTTATTATAATATGCAATTCCCTGTTCAACACGGGTTTGTTGCAGAATGATTTCGCTCAGCCATATTTTATAGGGATCTTTTTCTCCTTTCCATGGCATGGTTCTTTTATTATGAAGATTGTGCCATTCAAAAAGTTTAATAGTAAAAAAATTTTTCATTTGATTTTGCCGACAAACAAATTAATTGAGTTGTTTAATTGACTTATTTAAAGAGGTTAATTACTTTTAAGCTATTATCCATTGATTTTCAATATTAAATACCATAATGCTGCAAGTGGTGGTTTGATAAAGGCATGCATTAAACTATATAATTTAAAAAAATATTTTTTTGCTTGAGCCAATTTAACCGGTAAAAGCTCTAATAGTTTAAAAGATTAAACAGCTATCATGAGAAAGTCAGATTTAATAAATCAAATATCAGAGAAAACTGGCATTCCAAAAGTGGATGTGCTGGTAACACTTGAAACAATGTTCAAGGAAGTTAAAGAAAGCCTTGCCCAGGGAGAAAATATATACATCCGGGGCTTTGGAAGTTTTATTACTAAAAAGCGGGCTGCCAAAATTGGCCGGAATATTAAACGAAATATTGCGGTGGAAATTCCTGAACACTATATTCCCGCATTTAAACCAGCTAAAGAATTTGTAAGCGAAGTTAAAAATAAGAGAAAGGAAGAAGAAAAAGTTTAAACTCATTTTAATTTATAGCAAAGCCAATGATCCATCATTGGCTTTTGTCATTTAACCTATAGCAAACAATTTATCCATTTCATTTACTTTAACTTCGCGCCTCAATTTGTATTTGTGAAAAAGCAACAGTATATATTAGTCGGCAGTGCTATTGTAGCAATTGTATTATTGTTTGTATTTGGAAGAACCGTTTCAAACGAAAAGCCTGCCCCCGCAGTGGCAAGTCAAAATGCTTCGCACGAGGAGAAGGCCATTGATGTTGATAAGATGATTACCCATGCCAAGGAACGATTAACCCCTGAGCAAATAGAAAGGATAGCAAAAATTGAAAACAGCGTTAAAAGAGGAGATGTAAAAACCCAGCAATTAAAGGCATATCGCCAGTTAGCTTCGTTTTGGGGCGACAGCATCCGATTGCTTGAACCCTACATGTATTATACCGGTGAAGCAGCTAAATTGGAAAATTCAGAGAAAAACCTCACCTTCGCAGCCCATTTGTATTTAACTAACCTTAAAACAGAGGGAGAGCATGCGATGCAGGATTGGCTTGCATCAAATGCAAAAGTTCTTTTTGAGCAGGCTTTAGAAATAAATCCGGCTAACGATAGTAGCATAATAGGCTTAGGCGCTTGTTACATTTTCGGACATTTATCAGATAACCCTATGGTAGGCATAGCCCCTATCAGGGAAATTGTTGAAAAAAATCCTGAAAATGTATTTGGTCAGCTTATTCTTGGGCTGGGTGGTATTAAAAGCGGCCAGTTAGATAAAGCTATAGAGCGTTTCCTGATTGTGATTAAAGTACAACCCGAAAATATGGAAGCCGCTTTAAATTTAGCTGAAGCTTACGATAGAAAAGCGGATAAGCCAAATGCAGTAAAATGGTATACTTACGTAAAAAGTAAAGTTGCCAATGCTGAAGCGCAAAAAGAACTGGATGAAAGGATCAAAGCAAATCAATAACATTTTTATTCATTAAATATTTCAACATGCCTTGCGGAAAGAAAAGAAAACGTCATAAGATCGCTACCCACAAAAGGAAAAAGAGACTTAGAAAAAATCGTCATAAGAAGAAGAAATAATTAATTTCCTCTTCCTCAAATTTAGCAATGCCGGAAAATTATATATTCTCCGGCATTTGCAACTTTCTACCGGTACGCCAACCACATAGTTTGCAACTTTTAATATTATTCTTAACAACTTAATAGTAGCATTATTATGTATTGTGGTATACCAGGGTTCAATAGTGTTTGTGCCGCTAAATGCGGGGTTTTGAGTGAAATTTTAAAAGTTGCACCTTGAACAAAGAATTAATAATAAATACTACCCCACAAGGGGTGGAGATTGCTTTACTTGAAGATAAAAAGCTGGTGGAGCTGCATAATGAAAAAGCAGATTCCAGTTTTGGTGTTGGAGACCTTTACCTGGGAAAAGTTAAAAAGCTAATCCCCGGCTTAAATGCAGCTTTCATTGATGTAGGATTTGAAAAAGACGCCTTTCTTCATTATACAGATCTTAGTCCCTACGCTAAATCAATACTTAAGTTTACACAGCTAAACATAAACGATAAATCAGAAAACGGTTATGATTTCAGCAAATTTATTGTTGAACCTGAAATTGTAAAAACGGGTAAGATTAACGAGGTTTTAGGTGGAAAGCCTAATGTTTTGGTTCAGATATTAAAAGAACCTATTGCTGCAAAAGGTCCTCGCCTTAGTTGCGAAATATCCCTGCCAGGTCGTTTTGTTGTGCTCACACCTTTTAACGATATCGTTGCCGTATCAAAAAAAATACACAGCAGCGATGAACGCAAAAGGCTACATAAAATAGTAGAAGCCATAAAGCAAAAAAACTTTGGGGTAATTGTTAGAACCGCTGCCGAAGGAAAAAATACTGCTGAACTTCATGAGGATCTCACCGCGCTGATCGATACCTGGAAAACCATTCAGAAAAATCTGAAAGGATCTGTAGCACCCGCTAAAATACTAAGTGAGCAAACCAAGGCTACCAGTATGTTGCGCGATTTGCTTTCCGAAGATTTTAATAAAATCGTAGTAAACGATCCCAACATTTATAACGATACCCGTAACTATATTCAAAAAATAGCTCCTGATAAAATTGATATTGTAACCCATTATAACAATGGCGCTGCAATTTTCGATCATTATGGAATTACAAAGCAGGTTAAATCGGCTTTTGGTAAAACGGTAAACCTTCAAAGTGGTGCTTATTTAATTATTGAGCATACCGAAGCTTTACACGTTATTGATGTTAACAGCGGGTATAAAAGCGTAAGCAATAACCAGGAAGACAATGCCTTGCAGACCAACATGGAAGCTGCTGAAGAAATTGCCCGCCAGTTGCGCTTACGCGATATAGGTGGAATTATCGTGGTGGATTTTATTGATATGAAATTGCCTGAAAATAAGAAGAAGCTTCAGGATGCTATGGATAGCTTTATGAGATTTGACCGGGCAAAACATGCAGTACTTCCTATCTCCAAGTTTGGTTTAATGCAAATTACCCGGCAGCGTATGAAGCCGGAAATGAACATTAATACATCCGAATTTTGCCCCGCTTGTAATGGCACCGGCAAAATAACTTCAACCTTATTATTGGTAGACGAGATAGAAAAGAAGATTTTATACATGGTAACGCACCAGCACAAAAATCTTACACTGTTTGTTCATCCTATTTTACATTCGCACCTTACAAAAGGCTGGTGGTTTAACTCCATTAAAGCCAAGTGGAATAAGAAGTTTAAAACCAGTATTAAAGTGGTAGCTAACAACAATTACCATCTTACCGAGTTTCATTTTTTTGACCAGGATGAAGAAGAAATTAAACTATAGTTTATAAAAATATTTTGCCCTTGCTTTTGCAGGGGCTTTTTTTTGCTCTGCACAACCTTTGGTTTTTTTTAGTGTAGATTTAATATTGATTTTTTATAATGGAGCAGTTACCCGATTTTACAAACCCCTTTAATTTTTTACTGCTTACAATAGCAATGTTCGTTATTGTAATTGGCCGCTATTTTTTAATTGCGGGGTTGTTTCAATGGATTTTTCACAATAAGTTTAAAAAACAGTTTACGCACCGTAAGTTATCCGCTAAACAGGTTGATCAAAAGCAGTTTTTAAAAGAAGTAAAATGGTCTGTAATTACATCTTTAATATTTTCGGTCATCGGGGCAATTACCACCGTGCTTTGGCAAAAAGGGTTTACAAAAGTTTACACCAATATTGCTGATTATGGCTATTGGTACCTGCCGGTAAGCCTGGTGCTTTCACTTTTTATTCACGAAACCTATTATTACTTTCTTCACCGCTGGATGCACCAGCCACGGGTTTTTAAAGTGCTGCACAAAGTGCACCACGATAGCCGTACCACCAGCGCCTGGACTGCTTTTAGTTTTCATCCGCTCGAAGGATTTTTGCAGGCGATCATTTTACCAGCCATCATTGTATTGTTGCCCCTACATATTTACGTGCTCTTGTTCCAGTTGGTGATTATGACGTTTAGCAGCGTAATCAATCACCTGGAAATTGAATTGTACCCTGCAGCATTTCAAAAAAATAAGGTTGGTAAATGGGTAATTGGCGCAACGCACCACTCCCTGCACCATAAACAATACAAATACAATTTTGGGTTGTATTTTACCTTTTGGGATAAGTTTCAAAAAACCGAAAGTCCTGCTTTCGGGCCTCTTTTTAGGGAGAAAACAGCAAAGTAAAGTTTCGTGTATTTATTTAAAATGGTTAGGGAAGTAAATTTATAATTTGGTTACCGGCATTGGTATTTCATAGCATCGGCCGTTGCGTCGCACTCTTGTGCATGGGTAACATAAAGCACCCAAACGTTATTAGGTTATGGTGATGCAAAAGTAGAAAAAAGTTTATTTTTAATTGATGCACCATGTTATAAAGTACAAGAGTGCGACGCAACGGCCGCTAAATTGAAATGATACAGCCTGGTTCACAAAAAAAATATAGCACTTTCTTTCTCTTTCAAACAAAATCTAATCCCTGTTTCGCCGACCTAAGTAAATAAAAATATATTGCACCAATGTGGCCAGCGATGCCACTGCGGCCACAACATAAGTCATGGCGGCCCATTTTAGGGCGTCTTTTGCTTGTACATTTTCCTGCGGGTTGGTTATGTGCGATGCTTTTAGCCATGCCAGGGCCCGGTTGCTGGCATCAAACTCAACCGGTAAAGTAATAAATGCAAAAAGGGTAGTTAAGGCAAAAAGGATGATACCGGCTAAAAGCAAAACCGGGAAGGAGTTGACCAGAATAATTCCTACCAAAAGTACCCACTGCACAATCCCGCTGCTAAACTGCACAAATGGAACCAATTGGCTACGCAGGGTTAACCATTGATAGGCTTTGGCATGTTGCACTGCATGGCCACATTCGTGCGCAGCCACCGCAGCGGAGGCGATGCTGTTTCCGGCATAAACATCGGGGCTCAGGTTAACTGTTTTAGTTGCGGGATTGTAGTGATCAGATAAATATCCCTGTACCGAAATGACCTTTACATCAAAAATTCCGTTGTCGTGTAACATTTTTTCGGCAATTTCTTTTCCGCTTAAACCATTCAATAACATTATGTTACTATAATATTTAAACTTGTTTTTTAACTGCATAGACACCAAAAAACTTATTCCCACAAATAGCAGCGACACTAATAAAATAGAATTCATTATTTCGTTTTTTTAGAATGAGCAAAAATTCTACCGTTTAATAATTGCGCCGTTTAAGCTTTGTAGATTACATAATACTGCAGCCAGTTTGGCCAAAATGGAATAAAAAAGACAATTTGTCTTTGAAAAATTATTAAAAATTAAAGTGAAACCTGGAATTTTTCAGGCATAAAAGTTATTCACAGCACCCAAATTTAATTTTGTTATGTGGGGCTAATTTGTAATTTAGTGTCTGAATTTAATGGGTTAGTAAGTAAATTGGGTTGGCATTCTTGCCGACCCTTTATTTTTTACATTTATACAATATCCCTCCTTCCATAAAAGTTTGAAAGCTAAATTACAATGTTTATGACCCTTCATATTATAAACATTATGCCCCATTGATTATTGCTATTTGCTGAATTACCCTATTCATAAATCTTCTATTACTACCATTATCTTTACGCCATGAGTAAACTGAAAACGGCTTATTTCTGCAGTAATTGTGGTTATGAGAGCGCTAAATGGTTGGGTAAATGTCCATCGTGCAGTACATGGAATGCATTTGTGGAAGAAGTGATTACAAAAGGAGTGGACAAAGCAGATACAGGCTGGAAGGATTATACAACATTAAAAAGAACCACCAAAACAATTAGCCTTAGCCAGGTAAATACTACCAAAGAAGAGCGATTAATAACCGGCGATGCCGAATTAAACAGGGCGCTTGGTGGAGGAATTGTTGCAGGTAGCATTGTTTTAGTGGCTGGCGAACCAGGAATTGGAAAAAGTACCTTGTTTCTACAGATTGGCTTACACTTAAAAGGTGTGGTTACCCTATATATTAGTGGAGAGGAAAGTGAACAGCAGATAAAAATGCGGGCCGACAGGTTAAAAGCTACCAACGACGACTTTTTTTTGCTGACGGAAACATCCACTCAAACCATTTTCCAGGAAATTAAAAAATTAAAACCCGAACTGGTTATTGTTGATTCAATTCAAACATTGCATTCAAGTTTTATAGAATCCTCTCCAGGTAGTGTATCCCAGATAAGAGAATGCGCTGCGGAATTTCAACGATTTGCAAAAGAAACTCAGACCCCTGTTTTTTTAATAGGCCATATAACTAAAGATGGCAGTATTGCCGGCCCCAAAATATTGGAGCACATGGTAGACACCGTTTTGCATTTTGAAGGGGACCGCCATTATACCTATCGCATTCTGCGAACCTTAAAAAACCGTTTTGGCAGTACTGCCGAATTGGGCATTTATGAAATGACTGGTGAGGGGATGCGAACCGTTTCCAATCCTTCGGAAATATTGCTCACACAAAAAGAAGAACAATTAAGTGGCAGTGCCATTGCCGCAACCATGGAAGGTTTACGACCCATGTTAATTGAAGTGCAGGCATTGGTCACCCAAAGTGTATATGGCACTCCACAACGTACCGTTAGTGGATTTGATTTAAGAAGGCTGCAACTTTTATTAGCCGTTTTGGAAAAACGTGGTGGCTTTCATTTTGGAATGAAGGATGTATTTGTAAACATTGCAGGGGGGTTAAAAGTTGAAGATCCTTCCATTGACCTCGCCGTAATTTGTGCCTTACTATCCAGTTTTGATGATGTGCCGGTTGCCCAACAAATTTGCTTTGCCGGCGAGGTTGGGCTGAATGGCGAAATTAGGGCTGTTAATAGAATTGAACAACGAATTGCCGAGGCTGAAAAACTGGGTTTCGATAAGATCATTGTCTCCAAATACAATAAGAAGGGTTTCGAAAAGCAATCCTTCAATATCGAAATCATATCTGTGGGGCAGGTGCAGGAAGTTTATGAACGATTATTCCAGGTTATATAATTATTGGCAGGTTTTGTATATTGGTTTATTAATTTCTTTTTGTAATTATTAATATCCGGTTATGCAGCTTAAAGAGTGGGCAAACGATTTTCTTCACCTTATTTTTCCGCATACCTGTACCGGTTGTGGAAGCGATATATTAAACGAAGAACAACAACTGTGTTTGCACTGCCATGCTGATATGCCATCTACCCATTTCTTCAACCAGCCAGGAAATCCTGTTGAGAAAAATTTTTATGGAAGATTACCGTTAAGGAATGCGGCGGCTGGTTATTTTTTTACAAAGGAATCGTTATTACAGCACCTCATCATTCAACTAAAATATCGGGGCAATAAGCAAATTGGCGTATACCTTGGCCAACTATTGGGTAAAGCAATTATGCAAAGTGAGCGATTTAATAATGTAGATGTTTTGGTTCCTTTACCATTAAATCCGCGCCGTTTGCAGCGGCGTGGGTATAACCAGGCTACTGAGCTTTGTAAAGGAATAAGCCTAAGTTGGAACAGGCCTGTATTAGATAATGTAGTAGTAAGAAAAGTTTATACCGAAACACAAACGCATATGGGGCGAATAAACAGGTGGCAGAATATGGATGGGGTATTTGACGTACTCAACACAAACACGTTATCAGGTAAACATATATTACTGGTTGA